>JBJXHA010000101.1:0-3017 GCA_046160275.1 Bacteroidia bacterium
ACAACGGAAATTAGTGTAGGGATTCTGAGATTAAAGAAATACCTAGTAATCAATTACTTGTAAAATAGTAGCCCCAAAAATATTTTCCGTTGTGTATATAAAATTGCAGTATGCTTCCTAACAAGAAGCGATTAGGAATAAATATTTAATTACTGTTATATCAGAAAATTAAAACCCTGCTTTAATATAAGCCCATTTTTTATCTTGCTTGTCTGCAATTTCAATGATTCCAGCTGGAACAAAAATTGCTTCTGAAACGATAGTGCTTTTATCAATTTTACGCTCTTTCATAGTATTTTCACATGCTGCAAAAACAACTCCTTGTGTCGCTAGTTTTTTAATTCCCTCTGCTTGTTTTGTAACATTACTTTGAAGCATCGTGATACCGTTGTTATGACAAACGACTTCTATCTTACTTTTTGGTGCTGCTGTTAGCGCATTTGAAATTTGTTTAATTAATGCTTTATGCACAAGCGTATCGTTGCTCGTAAGTTGAAAAACAATTTTATATTGTTTGTTGCTTTGTGCAAAAATTTGCGCTGTACCTAAACAAAACAGCGCAATAATCAATGTTTTTACTAATTTTTTCATACGTTTTAATTTATTCTTTTTAAAAAAATAGAAATTCATCACCCCTCAAACTCCTAAGTCGTGCATAAAAAATTTGCAACCCTTTAATTTAGAAATACTTCGCTTAAAACGAAGTATTCCTTTGAGATGTAATACACCCTTCTAAGTGAACTGATAATCAACCCCAAAAACTTGCGACAATAAAGTTTCTGGAACATCTAATGCTTTAACGTTACCATGTGGTTTTGGGGTTACAGGGCTATTTTTCTTGACATAATCCCTTATAACTTGGTGCATAGTAAGTGGTAAATTTTTACCATTTTTAACATTTGGAATACGACAAAGCATCGTTTCTGGGTCACCATCTCTTTCGCAAGCTGTAATGGTGTAAGTTTTATCATAATCAATTGGTTTTCCACCTACTTCCATACTTTGCACTCGTTTGCCCATTTCTTCAAGTGCTTTAAATGTTACATTCATACCATTTAGTTTGATAACCCAACCACCAAATCGCTTAGAAGCATCTTTGGCAAACACATTTTGTAATTCTTTTTCAAGCCAATCTTTTAATTGTTTGCCCGTTACCTCTGCCGTGCGTACTTGTGCATCAACAGGCAACATATCAAAAATATATCCTTCTGTTATAGGGACTTTACCCGATGCGTCAAAATGTCGCGGAGGGCAAAATCTAAATCCATTAGAAACCACAATATCCGTTTTGGCAGCATCCATCAATGCGTCAATTATCAAAGTATCAATCGTGTTTTCAATCACAAAATAGCGATAAAGCGGCACAGTAGAATAACCATGAATTTTATTGATACTTTCGGTAAAAGGTTTTTCTTGAGCATTAATCATTTGCTGCATCTCTTTGTTGGCTTTATATTTTTGTGTACTGACTTCTATCAGTTCATAATCTTCTCCTACAATTTTACCATTTTCAAGATGCAAATCTAGTTTTCCGACAAAAGAACCGAAAGCTCCTGGCTCAACAACTTTAGCATATTTGCATTGAATCGGCTTACGAACTCGTTCATGTGTATCGCCGCCAAAGATATAATTAACGCCTTCACATTCAGGTAAATTAGCCAAATGAATTTGCTGTGAAAGCCCTAAATGTGCTAAAATTATAATAAATTCACATTGTTCTTGCTCTTTTAACACATTCACATAATATTTTAAATTTTCTTCAGGCTTGCTATAAATAATACCTTTACTATAATTTGGCGATTGACGAAGCGGCACGAGAGGGTCGGTATAACCTAAAAAACCAATTTTCACACCATGTCTAGTCCAAGTATTATAAGGAGGAAAAATTAACTCCCCGCGCTTTCCTTCACCCAAATCATGAAACATATTGGCACAAACTTTTGGCGCATTTAGTCCGCCAAGCAATCGTTGCATTTTTTGTTTATAATAAATAACTTCCCAATTACCAGGCAAAAATAAATCATAACCCAATGCATTGAGTATATCAACGTAAGCATCTCCAGTTGTTTTGACAGAGAGCATACTCCCTTGAAACATATCCCCAGTGTCAATAATGAATGTATCTGGATTTTTTTTGCGAAAGCGTTGAAATAATGTTGCAATATGTGCATAACCAGCAGTTTGACGGAAAGTCATCTGATTGTTTTCCCAAAACAGCTCGTCATGCGGATTAATTTGACAATGCACATCAGTCGTTTGCAAAAGCGTCAAAGTTTGTTTCGAGGGCGAGTTCTCTAAGCTCTCTTGCTCAGAAATATCTTGCGGATTATAGGTATTCGCATTCAATTGAAACGGGGCAGAAGCAGTAATGCCGCCTAGTATTGTATTTTTAAGGAAATTTCGTCTATTACTCATTTTTTATTTTTTTGCGTAATAATCAACTATGGGTTTAAACGGGCCAAATTTATGCTGAATTTCTGGAAAACTATCCTTAAATGGCCCGAAAGGATGATCAAAAGGTTTTTTAGCTATATTTGGAAAGTCTTTATCCAAAAATTTATGTTTAGGATGCGGTTGAGCATTGATAAAAGCAGCAACATCCCATGCTTCTTCATCGGTTAATTGAGGGTTTTGATAACTTGTGCCAAAAGGCATATTTGATTTGACATATCCTGCAAGATTAGATAATCTGAACAATCCTGCGGCTTCGTTGTAGCTTTTTTCTCCCCACAAAGGCGGATAAGTACGACCATTGCCTTCGGGTATAACTAAGCCTTGTCCGTTTTGCCCATGGCAACTCGCACATTTTCCTGCATAAACGACTTCTCCTTTCGTAGGTTCAGCAGCTCTATCAAGGTATTTTAACTTCGTTAAACCAACTCCTTTTGGACTAAATTTTTTGGGAACACCTTTACCAAGCCATTCGATATAAGCAACTATGGCTTTCATCTCTCGACTTGTGCTATCCAATGCTTCGCCATTTAACGAGCGTTGAAAACAATCATTGATGCGTTTGA
>JBJXHA010000102.1:0-6499 GCA_046160275.1 Bacteroidia bacterium
ATTATGACGCAAATCCCTGCGGAAGTAGAGGCTTTGAGAAAAAAGCAGAGATGGCAACTGGTACTACTAAAGGCGGCACAACTGTGCCTAGAACAGCTGCGGCAAAGCCCGCAGTGGTTATCGAAGCGCAATACCAAGTGGGTGAATATGACATTTTAATTTTATCGGCATCAGAATCGTCAGGCTTAGAAACGTGGTTAGTGAAAAATGGTTACAATATTCCTGCGGGTGCGCGCGAGGTTTTAACTCCGTATGTTAAAAGCAATATGAAGTTTTTTGTGGTAAAAGTGAACCTTCAAGAGCAGGCAAATTCAGGGTTTGAATATTTGCGCCCGCTTCAAATTCGCTTTCATTCTCCTAAATTTATGTTGCCCATTCGTTTAGGCATGGCAAATGCAAAATCGTATCAAGATTTAATTGTGTATGCTTTTTCTAAAACGGGGAAAGTGGAATGTACTAACTATAACACCGTGAAAATGCCAACGGGAGATGAGATTCCGCTATTCACCAAAAATATTTTTGGCAATTTTTATAAATCTGTTTTTGACAAATCCTACCTTGATGCAGGCAGAAAATCGGCATTTTTAGAATATTCATGGAATGTTTCGATGTCGAACCCTGTAAAATGTGACCCTTGTACGGGACCTCCGCCTATGAACCAAGATTTGATAGCAGCAGGCGTAACATGGAGCGATTATGTGCATTTTACACGCCTTCATTTTCGTTATGATAGGGCGCATTTTGCCCAAGATTTAGTTTTTCAAGAAACGCCCGATAAATCAACTTATCAAGTGCGTTTTGTGATGAATCACCCTACAAATGACATAAGTTGTTTGAGCCAAAATGAACAAACGGAATATCAAATGAAGGTGCAAAAACGCAGTGAAAAAGAGTTGGCAAATTTGTATCGCTTAACAGGCTGGAGTAAAAACCCAGAATGGGGAAATTATGCTCAAAATTCAAATTTGCAAGTAAATACTGTACCAGAAAATGTTTCTCGAAACATCAATCAGCGAGTGAAAATGCCGCCGACTCGCAACAATGACAGTTTAAAGGGGGTAATTGAAAAGTTAAAGGATTCTTTGGGTTTGCAAAAAAGTAATCCTAATCAAAATACTGACAATCAAATAGATAGTTCAGTTATGAAGGTCGGCTCAGTTGAGAATTCAGATAGTTTAACCACGACAAATGGCGTAAATGAACCTACTATTGCCCCTAAAGAAACCGAAAGTTCAGGAGATTTTTGGTTGAAAGTGCTTGCAGGGGCGGGCATATTTTTGGTAGGGGCATCCGCACTTGTGTTTGCGATATTGAAAGGTATGGGAAAAACGCCCAAAATTTAGGCAATCAGAGAACTTGTAAATTTTGAAAGTATTGCTAACTTTGCGCCCTACATTTTACCAAGAACGCCAAACCCATTTGCAGTTTGTTAGGAAAATTCTTTCAGTTTATTACAATTTTTTATTAAAAAGATGCTAAATTTTGAGTTAAAATTTATCCCACAAAGACCCGAAAAGCCGAGAACAAAAGGCATGACGATGGTCATTGACAAGGGCTTGAGTCTTCGTGAAACGGAAGATTTTTTGAGTGTGGCAGGAGAGTATGTGGATGTAGTGAAATTAGGCTGGGGAACTTCGGTGATAACGCCTAATTTGAAGGAAAAAATTGCCATTCTTCAAAGTTTTGGGATGCCTGTATATTTTGGTGGTACGCTGTTTGAAATTTTTTACGTCAGAAACCAAGTGGATGATTATAAGCGCATTTTGGAAAAATTTGGCTTGAATCAAGTAGAAATTTCTGATGGTTCTATGCTGATTTCGGAAAAAGACAAGTGTGAAGTCATTAAATCTTTTGCCCAAAATTTTACCGTTTATTCGGAGGTTGGGAGCAAAGATGCCAAAAAAGTGATTGCGCCTTTTCAATGGGTAGAAATGATGCAAGCCGAACTCAATGCAGGCTCATCAAAAGTCATTGCCGAAGCACGAGAATCAGGAAATGTTGGTACTTTTAATTCTGATGGCGGGATTCGCGGAGATTTAATTGAGGAGATTTTAGCTTATGTTCCGCATGAAAAAATCTTATGGGAAGCTCCTCAAAAAAGTCAACAAGTCTGGTTTTTGAAACAACTTGGTATTGAGGTAAACCTAGGAAATATTGCGCCTTCGGAGGCTTTGCCCCTCGAAACGCTTCGTTTAGGCTTGCGTGGCGATACTTTTAATATGTTTTTGCCAAAATAAGGATATATCTTATATTTTTTGCGATTATACTTTGCGCAAGGTAAATTTTCTCATTTTTTAGCATGGGACTTAAGTCCCATGCTAAAAAATGAGAAAACTTCGCCCGCTTACGATATTAACATTACTGCAAAATTGCCTTTTCCAAACTCTCCTTTGGCAAGAAAGTCCTCGCCGAGTGTAAAGGCAATTCTATCGTAAAAGTTGTGCCTTCATTCACTTTCGATTCCACCCTTATTTTTCCATTCAATTTTTCCATTGCTTCTCTCACAATGTATAAACCCAAACCCGAGCCAACCTCTTTGGTATGCGCTCGAAAAAACATTTCAAAAATGCGGTCTTGATATTTTTCTTCGATTCCTATGCCATTATCGCTTACTTTTATCACCATTTTTTCTTTTTGAAGTGTTGCTTCTACCTTAATAAAAGGTTGGGAAATATTTCTCCTCCTGTATCGTATTGCATTAGAAATAAGGTTGTTAAAAATAATATTTAGACGATATTCGTCAGAGAGAAAAAATAAATTTTCTGGAACTTCCAAAACTAATTGAATCTCATCATTATCGTAAGGTTTATTTGCAAGAAAGCAGTTGCTTACAAGTTGTGGCAATTGAATAGGTTTTAATTCCACTTCTAGGCGCGTATTTCGAGAATAGGTGAGAATATCAGAGATAAAACTATCGAGTTTTTTTAGGCTTTTTTCTTGTAAATCTAAATAATTAGCTCTTCCCTTTTCATCGCTTCGCATCAAATCTAGTAAGCCCATCATAGAAGTAATCGGAGAACGCAAATCATGGGAAACAGAATACACAAAGCGATCGAGTTCTTTATTGGTTTTCTTCAATTCTTCGTATTTTTGCTGTACATGTGCTTCTGAACTTGCCAAAAATTTTGCATGGGCAACCACTTGATTTCTGAAAAAAAACAAGCCCAATGCACTCCCAAGTAAGGTAAGAAAAAACAAGAAAATCCCTAATTTATGAATAACGTCTGCAGAGATATTGGGAACGGTAAATAGCGAAAAATTAGTCCAAAACAGCACAATCAAGCAAGTAACTGGAATTGAGATTTGTAGCCAAAGCAACCAATTTTTTTGATGATTATTGTTAAAGAAGGTAATCAAGATAGAAATAATAAAAAGTAAATGTGCGTTACTTTCATATCCATACGCCGAAGAAAGCCAAAAGAACACCACATTACAAACAAGCCAAATATTTGTTCTTGCCCACTGAAAAGCCCCTAAATAATTCAAAATAAAGGAGATAAAATATAGGTGGACGCATGCTATAGGGAAAATTAAATAGCGAATAGGAATATATTTTATAAAAAAAAGCAACGATAAGGCACTAGAAAAGTAGGAGATAATGACCCCTAAATTACTATATTGTATTTCATTGATTTCACTTTCTGAAAGTTCGCGGGAGGCATCTACGCCAATATTTTTTATGCTGTTGACAAGCCATACTAGTTTATCAGCAAGAACTGAAAGGTATTGAAACATAGGAAGATACGAGGTTATTAGTAAGTTTAAAACTGATTTGAAAGATACAAAAAAACAACGAAAAATTGAAGTGAATATGTGAAACCGATTGCAGGAATGATGACAGATTTTGCGCTTTTTTGCATCATAAAAAACAAATTTTACCTCAAACCCACGTAAATGGCGTATCGTGCGTAATTCTCCCTTATATTTGCCAAATGTTTTCAGGGGTAAGCATTTTTATCATTTATTTATATATGCAAAGAAGTTTTATTTTCATTCTGTTTACTAGCCTTACGCTGTGGCTTTCGGCGCAAGTACCCGTTCAAAATATCAAAGGCAGGGTAATTGATGTCGATGCAAAAAGTCCCTTAGCAGGCGCAACTGTTTTTCTTGCAGATTCAACCTTAGGCATTGGCACTGAAACAGATACAGACGGCTATTTTTTACTAGAAAATGTACCGATTGGTCGCCAGCAAGTAAAATGTAGTTATTTTGGTTATGCCAATTATCTATCTCCTAGTATTATTCTTACTTCGGCAAAGGAATATGAGTTGAGCATAGAAATGCAGGAGCAAATTAAAACAGAGGAAGCGGTTATAATCACGGCAAATGAAGAGCAAAAAACGCAGGCAAAACCTGTGAACGAGTTTTCGACCATTAGCACGCGTTCTTTTAGTATCGAGCAGGTGCAGCGTTATCCCGCAACAATGGGCGACCCTGCACGTATGGCAATGGCTTTCCCGGGTGTTCAGGCTTCGCGTGATTATCAAAATGACATCATTATTCGCGGAAATTCGCCTGCAGGCTTGCTTTGGCGACTAGAAGGCGTGGATATTATTAACCCGAACCACTTTGCGCGAATTGGCGGAAGTGGCGGAAGTATTACGATTTTTAGCTTGAGTTTGATGGGGGAATCGGATTTTTCTACGGGTGCATTTGCGCCTGAATACGGAAATGCTACTTCGGGCGTGTTTGATATGAAATTTCGCAAAGGAAACATGGAAAAATACGAGTTTACAGGTCGTGCGGGAATGATTGGGTTGGATTTGGCAACAGAAGGACCTATTAAAAAGGGAAAAAGTTCTTTCCTTGCAAATTATCGCTACTCTACGCTAGGCTTAATTAGTAAGCTGGGTTTCCGACTTTCTTTTTCCAATGGTGCTTCTGCTTTCCAAGATTTGTCCTTTAACATTTACAGTAAAGTAGGCAAAAATGGCAGTATTAATTTTTTTGGTGTTGGTGGAGATAGTCGCTCGCAGGTATTGGGGGTAAAAGACACAACACAATGGAATGAATATGATGACCGTTATCTTACAGATTATAAAACGAGGACTGCCGCAACAGGGATTTCTTACAATCATTTGTTAGATGAAAAATCTTATATCAAGGCGGCTGTGGCGTTTTCAGGGCAGGCAATTGATTCTTATGAAGATTTACTTTTTACAAAAGTTGGGGGCATTGATACCCTTAAATTTAGCAAAGAGAAATACAGAATTTGGCAAGTTTCGAGTTCAGTGAACTATGTAAGGAAGTTTTCAGCACGCACAACGCTCAAAACAGGCTTAATCAGCAAAATCATGGGCGGCAATATTTCTAACCTTACTTATAATGGCATAAAAGGTTATTTAGATACGCTGCAAAGCGGTACAGTTGCACTTTCGGCAGTCATTCAACCGTATGCCCAACTTCGTTATCGCATCAATGAAAAATTAACCTTTACGGGTGGTGTGCATGCTTTGTACTTTACCTTAAATAATAGTTCTGCCATTGAGCCACGCGCCTCTTTAAGCTGGCAATTTCATTCAAAACAAAACCTTACCCTCGCGTACGGGCTTCACAGTCAGGTTATTCCAATCGGAACTTATTACGCTACGCAGTTTGATTCCAATTCTCGTTATATTGACAAAAATGCAGATGGAAGTTTTAATTACACCAATATGGGCTTAAAATTACCCAAAGCGCATCATTTTATTTTGTCTTATCACTTCAATTTCCTAGAATTTTTCAAGGTAAAAGCCGAAACGTACTTCCAGTATATGTATCACTTGCCTGTCATGGGAACGAGTTACAACCCTACAGGAACAGATGCTTTGCTTGTAAATTCTACCAATATGATGTATAATGACCGTTTTGGATATGGAATTGGCGGTTTGCAAAGCAAAGGAACAGGGCAAAATTATGGTTTAGACTTAACCGTTGAACGCTTTTTTAGCAATCGTATGTTCTTTTTATTGAATAGTTCGGTTTTTCGTTCTCAATATCAAGCGGCAAATGGCAAAACTTATTCTACAAGATACGATAACCGTTTCAGTAGCAGCTTGTTATTAGGAAAAGAATGGGAATTTAAAAGCAAAGGCGCGTTAGAGGCTGGTTTTAGGGTTTCTTATACAGGCGGTTTGCGTTACACCCCTTCTAATATAGAGCAATCGCGTCAATATCAGGTATATGTACCCATTTATGCACAGTCCCATAATACACAATTTCCGAATGTTTTTAGGATAGACACAAGGGTCGCTTATCGTTGGAATGGTAAAAGAGTAGCCTATTTGTTATCGCTTGATTTTCAAAATATTACGAATCGCAAAAATGTGGTAGAGTTTTATTACGACATTCAAACGAAACAACTTGCACCACGTTATTCTTCTGCTTTAGTGCCTTTACTGAATTTTACGATAGATTTTTAATCGGTAGAATATCTAAGTAACGTGTAAAAAATAAACTACCCTTTGCTTTAAAATTTATTCATACTAAGTTAATCATTATCAAGTATATATATCTTAAA
>JBJXHA010000103.1:0-19293 GCA_046160275.1 Bacteroidia bacterium
CGTATTGTATTGAATGAGTTTATTGAAGTGAAAGGTTGGAAGGCTTTGGGCAATAAATTAGATGTAAAGAATAAAGTGCTGGCAGTGAGAGGATTAGAAAGCGTAGAGCAACTTGCACAAAAACAAATGACCTTGCCAATCGGGGCGCAAATTGAGTGGAATGAGAAAGAGGTAAAGGTTGATGAAAAGGGGCAGGTAGAGTTGTTTGGGTAATAAAACAAAAAAGGTGTTTGCATTCAGCAAACACCTTTTTTTATAAAAGAAACTTGTATTCTTATAGAGCATTAACTACAGCTTTGAACGCTTCCGGATTGTGCATTGCTAAATCAGCTAACACTTTACGGTTAAGTTCGATGCCCGATTTATGCAATTTTCCCATAAATACAGAGTAACTCATTCCTAATGGGCGAACTGCCGCATTGATACGAGTAATCCACAAAGCACGGAAATTACGTTTTTTCGCTTTGCGGTCACGGTAAGCATAAACCCAACCTTTTTCAATTTGGTTTTTGGCAACCGTCCACACATTTTTCTTTCTACCCCAATAACCTCTAGCGTGCTTAAGCATCCGTTTGCGTCTTGCACGAGAAGCAACGGCATTTACTGAACGTGGCATATTCTTAAATCTTTAAAATTTGAACGAAAAAATAAAAAATAAAATGAGAAGAGAAATAATGATAAAAAATGTAATCACTATGAATTTGCGAGGAATGAGCACATTACTCACAAAAATTCACAACACAACGCGCATATAAACAATAAACTTATTGTTTATACACGAATCAAGCCCATGATACGGGCGTGGTCAGCAGGTGATACCAACTGTTTTTTACTTAATCTCTCCTTACGTTTTTTAGACTTTTTCGTAAGAATGTGGTTCTTAAATGCGCTCTTTCTTTTGATACGTCCAGAGGCGGTTATTTTAAAACGCTTGGAAGCCCCTGAGTTTGACTTAATCTTTGGCATAAATGCAATGAATTTGTTTTAGGTGTTATCCTAAATAATTTGGACTGCAAAGCTATTGCTTTTTTTGAGTATCTCCAAATTTTTTTCAATTTATTCCTAATAAATCAACCTTTATTTTAGCAAATCTTCCTTAATAAAAGAAATTTCCTCATAATTCATAGATTGCGCAAAAACGACATAACCCTTTTCGTTCATTTTTCTCACTACTTCCACCGATTTATATTCGCCTTCCTCAAACAAACGGTCGTGAAATTCAATCAAAAATTGATGAATCGTAACTTTTGAATTAAGAATATATGCTAGCACTTCATATTCACTCCCCTCGATGTCCATTTTCAATACATCAATGTGTGTGTGCCCCAGCATTTTGGTAATGTCCTCAAAAGAGCGCATTTGCACTTGCACCGCACGATTTTCGCTTACCACCTCACTTTTGATAAGACTACCTGACGTTCCTTTGGGGTTTGCGGGCAGATAAAAAGTTGCCGTTCCTGATTCGGGCGCAATGCCAAATTCATAAAAATGAAACAAAGGGTTGATGTTTTGGCTTTTAATCCAGCGAATAGATTTTTCGGTAGGATCAAATGCGAACACTTTGCATTTGTGTTTATTCATGCAGGCTTTATCAAAAGTAATGTCTTTGCCAATGCCAAAAGAGTAAACGATAGCATTTTCATTCAATAAACGAGGGTGAATATAAAAACCGCCATACGAGCTCCCGTACCATCTTTTTTCGCAATTCACCTGACTTTCTAAATGTTTTACTTTCTGCTTATCCATCTCCTTGCTCATTTTCACCTTTCTAAAATAAGAAGTCAGATTAAGTCGCCAGAAAATTAGCCATTCTTTGATTTGTAATAACATAATATTTGCCGTTTAACCGAATACATTGAACCTTTTTTTGACATATTCCGACCCCGCAAAAGTGGTGAGATAATACATCAAAGTTTTCAAATCCCACGAAGAACGCAAGAAATATGTCCGTGCTTTTTTCATATTTCCCACCATATAATAAAATCTTGCGCGGCTGCCGTGTATTTTTTGGAAAGAAATTGCCGTTTCTTTGGGATATAATGCCTCATAATTTTCGATGTGCATCAAGGAATAATAGAAATCTTTGCGGCGATAACCTTCATTTAAGGACAAATTTTTGCCATCAACAAAGCGTAAATACAAAGACTGACACACCTCAATCGAAGCATTTTGATGAAACAAACGCAACAACCAATCATAATCCACCACACCAAAATGTTCCTCAAACAACACATTTTTCAACTCGCTTCGATAAATAATGCTGCCCAAATAGGTATTTTGACCCGTCAAAGATTTGGTGAGTTTTTGCAAAAAAGTAACATTTTGAGGATATAGCACAAAAGGCGTTGCAGCATTTGCCAAGCGATCTATCGTTTTTTCTTTCGAAGAATCAATCAGTGTATAGCCCGAAGTAACGATTGGCACTTGTTCTAAATAAGGCAATGTTGCCAGTAATTTATTCGGTTTCCAAATGTCATCGTGGTCTGCAATGCAAATAAAATCGCCCGTAGCATTTTGCAAACCAATATTTCTACCTTTATTAGGACCACCTGAATTTTTCCCTGTCGAAAAATAGCGAACATTTTTTTGCCTCAAAATTTCTACCGTAGTATCCGTAGAACAATCATCAACTACAATCAACTCAATCAAAAAGGACTTGCCTACGCCCTCTTGATGGAGAATCGAATCTACTGACTTCTCAATACAATTCGCTGAATTATAAGTAGTTAAAATAACAGATACTGTTTTCATGGGCATAGCATTTTCTTCCTTAAAAAGAAATTATACTGTAAACGGGATAAGTTTTTCTAAGCCTTTCGCCAATTTTCTCATTTTTCAGCTTGGGGTTTAAAGCCCAAGCTGAAAAATGAGAAAATTTACCCCATGTAGAGCATAACAACATTTCGGCAAAAGTATTTATTTTTTCTCAGTTCCCCAATACAAATCTATATTTTCGTTTTTGCGCCTTTGCTCGTTTCGCCTTTGGTTTGAGCAGAAAAAGGAGCCACAATTTCTACATCTTCCATGTCCCAGTTGCCGCGCACTTCAATTGGCGTTTGCACATTGAAGATTTTTTCGGGGAGTTTCCCTGTTTTAAGCGAACCCGTAGTCCAAACGCCATTTCCATCTTCATCAAAAATAACTTTTGCTGAATATTTCCCTACCTTTATGTCTTTAAAATTGAAGGCTCTGTCATTCCAAATAATTTCCGTTCCCGCGCTCGCAGCCGTTCCTTTGCCTCCCGATTTCCCGCTTTGTAGGATTAAGACAATTTTTCCTTCGTAACCTTGTGTCGTTACTTTTCCGCTCAAATTGCCAAGTTCCGTATTTTTGGGAAATAAAGTTGGATATTTTAAGGTGCTATCTTTCCCTAAAAAACTTTTCCCTTTGAGTTGTAATTGCCCTTTTGCGCTCCATTTTGTTCCCTCAGCAGGTAGCAAAAGCAAGGAAAAAGGCTGTTTTTGTACAACAATTGGCTGTTTTTTATTGGCACTATCTAAATAAGTAAAATTCGCTGCTAAGGAATCTAACAAAGTTTGAGGTGCAAATAATTCAAAACCTTTACTTGTAACCTGATATTCAGGGTTTTTGAGCAAAGGATAGCTTCTTTTCTTGGTAATTTTTTTGGCAGGAAGTTTAAAAATCGTATCTCTGGCGTTACCCAAACTATCAGTCAAACCTTTTAAACTAATTTGTTGAATGGTGTCCCTTTTTTGCGGAAAAGTAAAAAGTAGCCATTTTTTTTCTTCTTTAAAAAAGGTGGGTGAAGGCAAACTAATTTGCTGCTTTCCAAAAGTATCCGAAATTGCGACACTCAGTTTATTTAATAAAGGCGTTTCGTCTATTTCCAAAGCTAATTCCCTCATTCCCAACCATTCATAGCTTTTAATCATTGGGGCATTTTCATCAGGCAAGAAAGCCACTAAGTCAGTGAAAACGATTCCTTTCACGCTATCAGGAAAATTAAGCGCAGGATTTTTGCCCAATGCCAGGCGTTCTCCACTTTGATTATAAGAATTGGATTGGTCGGCATCTTGAATGGCATAAATTTTATATTTTTTCTTTTTGAGGTTCGTAAAAGAGAAATTCCCCTCCGCATTGGTTTTGGCAATGTATTCCGGACGTTTTTTGAAAATCTCATTCTGCACAATGCTATCGGCATCAAAAAGCAAAACCGTCATATCCTTTGCCCCTGTTTGCGTTACCCCGTCTATTACTTTTCCATTCACTTTCATCGTGTCTAATTCATTGCCTGTACTAAATGCATAGACGTAGGTTTCCGCCATTTTTTGGCTGGTAAAAGCATCTTGCACGTCATTTACAGAAATTACGTAAGTCGTATTTTCCTTCAATGGCTCTTGAAATTGGATCGTTAAGTTTTTATTTAAAAAAATAATTTTAGGCGGCTTGGTAGGCAAAGGAGAAACCAAAATTTCTTTACCATAAGTTGCC
Organism: Bacteroidia bacterium; assembly: GCA_046160275.1. Taxonomy (GTDB): domain Bacteria; phylum Bacteroidota; class Bacteroidia; order J057; family J057; genus JBJXHA01. Next base: position 4,453 of record JBJXHA010000103.1, read on the forward strand.
CCTTTTATATAGGAATCAAAATGCAGGGTAATTTTCTCAGTTTGCGCATTTTTTTGCTGATTTTCGGGTTTTGAATTTGCAACTTTGGGAGGTACTTCATCTCCTTTTCCTCCAGAAACGCTACTGGGTGTGGCGCAACTTATCCACAATAAATTGATAATAAAGATGATACGAAATAAAATTTGATGCTTCATTTTTTTGATTTTTATTTAGAATCTCACGGGCTACGCACATAAAATAGCGTAACGATGGCTGCCACGCTGCCGACAAGGACTAACGATGGCGCGACAAATTTCGCAAAAAGAAAGGGATTTTCCCCCTGAAATTCAGCCTTTGTTGTCCGAAAAAGCTTTTTTAGTTGCCGTTTTGTTAGCGTATCTTGAAAAATCTCTTTTTTACTTTCGATTTCACCTGCCATTTCTTGCGTAAAAAACAATTCAACCTTGCGAACATACCTTTTATTTTCTATTTTTTGATATTGAATGACAGGCTTTGCAATTTCTAACTGTTTAGTAGAAAGGCTATCTATTTGCCAAAGTTTTGGTAAAACTGCCTCCATGCGAATTTTGGCATAAGCAGTTCCTTTTTGCGCCAAATAACGCTCAAGCAACTGCGTGCAAATCGTTTCATTCGAGATTTGCGAAAATAAGTACATCGGAAAAAGGCAAGATAAGAAAAGGATTGCTCTCAAAATATTTTTGCTAGAAATGAAAGTAAAGGTAAACAATAGACTTGAAAAAACATCATTTCTATCAACAGAAAGTTGATTGTCTGCGGAATCTATCTATTTTTACCCATATTCCGCAGATAATCTTGCTTTTTTCGCGGAATCTATCTATTTTTACCCACATTCCGCAGATAATCTTGTATTTTTCGCGGAATCTACTTATTTTTACCCACATTCCGCAGATAATCTTATGATGATAATTGGACGTAACAAAGAGATTACTATTTTATCCACCGCATACACCTCAAATAAAGCTGAATTGGTGGCGGTTTTTGGAAGAAGAAGAGTAGGGAAAACTTACTTAATTCGGTCATTTTTTGAAGGAAAAATAGATTTTGAATTGACAGGGTTGAAAGATGGAACAAGCAAACAGCAGCTACGCAATTTCGCGTATAGTTTGAAAGATGCGCAAAAATTAGAAACCTTGCCGCCCTTGCCTGCGGATTGGTTAGAGGCTTTTTATCAACTGAAAACGCACTTCGAAACACTTAATAATAGAGAACAACGAAAAGTGGTTTTCATTGATGAACTTCCTTGGATAGCAAGTGGGAAATCTGATTTTCTCACGGGTTTTAGTTATTTTTGGAATAGTTATGCCGAAAAAAATAATATTTTGGTTATCATTTGCGGTTCTGCTACGGCTTGGATGATTCAAAAAATTATTAATGACAAAGGGGGCTTACATAATCGAGTTACGAAAAGAATTGATTTACAACCTTTTACTTTAGCTGAAACAGAGGCGTATTTTCAGGCAAAACACCTAATTTTTGACCGTTATCAGTTGTTATTACTTTATATGACCATGGGCGGAATCCCGCATTATTTAGACCAAGTGGTAGGCGGAAAAAGTGCTACGCAAAATATTGAGGCAATTTGTTTTCATCAACAAGGGCTGCTGCGAACAGAATTTGATAATTTATATCGCTCTTTGTTTGTCCAACCTGAGCGTTACGAAGCAATTATTACAGCACTTTCTTCAAGTTGGAAAGGTATGAATCGCGCGGATATTATTGCCAAAACCCGCCTTTCTGACGGTGGTGGCTTAACCATGATGTTACAAGAATTGGAACAATCGGGATTTATTTCTTCTTATCTTCCTTTTGGAAAAAAGAAAAAGGATACCCTTTATAGGTTAACAGATTGTTATTCATTGTTTTACTTGAAATTTATTCGAGATATTCCCCTAAAAGAAACGATAGCTTGGCAGGCAGTTAGCCAAACGCAGGCATGGGTAACTTGGACAGGTTATGCTTTTGAAAACATTTGTTTTCAGCACATTGACAATATTAAAGCGGCATTGGGAATTGCAGGGGTTCACACGAATCAATATAGTTTTTTTGCAAAAGCCAGTGAACACCATGAAGGGGCGCAAATTGATTTATTAATTGATAGACAAGATAGCGTTATTTCCTTGTGTGAGGTGAAATTTTATAACGATGAATGGATATTAACCAAAGCTGACGCGGAAAGTTTGCACCGAAAAAAACGCATTTTTCGCCAAGTAACTGCTACCAAAAAACAAATTTTTACCGTACTTATCACAACTTTTGGCTTAATCCCTAACCAACATAGTATAGGTTTGGTTGATAATGTGTTGGATATGAATAGTTTATTTTAGCTGTTACTGGTTTCTTTTCGTAGGCTCCCAAATATTGGTATTTACGCCTTTAAGATACAGCCCAAAACCTTGGAGTAAGGCAATATTCATGTTGATAAAATAAGTTACAAAGCGTAAAAAAAGAGAATGGATATTTACTCTTTTGAGCAGTGAATCAAGGAAAGGCAAGAGGTAAACACAAATTTGAAGGGCGAAAATTACTTGGTAAAAGCTTGAGTAATAACAAAGTAAGGCATTATAAAGCAAAATATTCAACATCAAAAAAGGCGTAGCCCAACGCAATACTTTATGTGAAATAAAATGAAAGCCTAGCCGATGAAAAGGGCGGAATGCCCAAGTGCGAAAGGTTGCCAAATTTTGAAAATTTCCTTTAGAAATACGCACTTTTCTACGAAACTCTTCCGCAATTTGATTCGAAATATCTTCCCAACCACAAGCCGCTAACTCTTGCACCGCATGATAACCTTTCGCCAAAATATGCATACTTATATAAAAGTCATCTACATTAAATTGGGCGGGAACAGGCGTATAAAGTGCCTTGGGCAAGGCATAACAAGCACCAAAAGGGGCAATAAGTAATTGCGAAATTAACATTTGTTGGTGCTTAATGCGAATTTCTCGCTGAACGTAAGCATCTTCTTGCGTAGAAATGCCTGAAGCTTGCAGGTTACGACTTTTGATATTTGCCGCCACAAAACCCATGTTTGGCGTTTGAAAATGCCGTATTAGAAAAGGTAAAGTTTCGGGTTCAAAAATAATATTTGCATCAGTAAGTACCAATATTTCTGCCTGTGTTTTCTCTACTAATTGATTGATTATCTGGGGTTTTCCTGTTCTTCCGCCAAAATTAACGAGATAGAGTTGCGGGTAAAGCCTTTGTAATTCTGTGATAATTTCAGCCGTTTTGTCATTTGAAGCATCATTCCCTACCCAAACTTCAAGTTTTGCTAAGGGATATTGTGTATGAAAAATAGCGTGGATTTTTTGCGCAATGACGCTTTCTTCATTATAAGCCGCCATTAAAACTGCCAAAGTAGGTGCATTTTCAGCTTGAAAATCAGGCGGATAGAAGATTTTTCCCTTTGCCGATATTGTCAGTAGCAAGGGATAAAAAAAGTAAGAATAGGCAATTGCAAAGCCCGAAAACCAAAAAATAATTTGTAAGAATATCCACATGCAAGCGTTAGCAGTAAACCATTATCATTCGCGCACAAAGATACGGATTAAGCAGCGAAACAAAGGAAAAAAATTGTGTGTCAAGCAATGCAGATAAATCTTTTTTAAAAATATTCAAAATCCGTTAAAAGTTTGTTTCTTTGTGGCACAAAATCAGCTATAAGATAGCAAATTATTGTTCATTCATTCTTTATGAAATCATTTCTGCAATTCATCTTTCTTTTGTGCGTACTAGGGCTGCCGAGTTTTGTGCAGGCACAAGTAAAAGTCGCCGAGTGGAAAAACGACCACTATGAAGTGGTAATAGATGCCTATTCTTTGGAGCGTTTTTTTACCAAAATGTTTTCCTCTGATTCCCTCAAAGTAGAACCCGAAAACTTTGTCATTCGTTCTGGGGTCGGAAATTTGGCAGGACATTTCTTGCTGTTTGCTCAAAGTCGCTCGCAAGGAGGCTCTTGTTTGATGCGTGTGTTTTTACAAGAAGATGCCAAACATGATTTGCTCATTCCTAATCCGATTTTGGCAGATGCTTGTGTCAATAAAGACTGCGATAAATGCGCTTTTGACGAAGAAGGAGCTTGTTTTTGTAGCTTGCGTAGCGAAGGAAATGACCGCGTAGTGGGTTGTGGTTATGTATTGTTAATGGCAAATCGGAAGCCAAGAGGAAGCGAAACGGAGAAGAAGTAATACTTAAAGTCCTGATAAGATGTTTTTGCATCTTGTTAGGACTAAAAATTTGAATATGAACTACTTAGACTGGCTGATATTGGTGGCAACGATGGCGTTCATTTCCATTTATGGAATGTGGAGAAATCGCCGTAGCCAAAACATTGGAGAATATTTGCTGGCAAATCGCTCGCTTAAATGGTACAGTGTTGCCCTTTCGATTGTGGCAACGCAAGCAAGCGCGATTACTTTTTTGTCGGCACCAGGGCAGGCTTATTTCGATGGGTTACGTTTTATTCAAATTTATTTTGGCTTACCTTTGGCAATGATAGTCATTGCTTGGGTGTTTTTGCCGCGCTTTTATCAGTGGAATGTCATCACGGCGTATCAATACATTGAGCAAAAATTTGATGTAAAAGTGCGCCTACTTACGGCTTGTTTGTTCTTGATACAGAGAGGATTGGCTGCAGGTTTGGTCATTTCTGCCCCTTCTTTGATTCTTTCTCATGTCTTAGGTTGGAACTTTTATTTGACGGTTTTGTTGATGGGCGGTGTTGTCGTTGCTTACACTACGATTGGCGGCTCGGCGGCAGTAAGTCAAACGCAATTTCAACAAATGCTGATCATTTTAGGCGGAATGGCAGTAGCAGCGGGCATTATTATTCACAAACTCCCTGAAAATGTGAGCCTTAGCAAAGCCATTTCTTTTGCGGATAACATGGGGAAAATGAATGCCCTTGATTTTTCTTTTGATTGGCACAATAAATATACCGTTTGGTCGGGCTTATTGGGCGGCTTTTTTCTTTCGCTTTCTTATTTTGGCGCAGACCAGTCGCAAGTAGAGCGTTATTTATCGGGGCAATCGATGGAGCAAAGTCAAAAAGGCTTGTTTTTCAACGCTTTATTCAAAATTCCGATGCAGTTTTTTATTTTGATGATAGGCGTTTTGCTTTTCGTTTTTTATCAATTTGAAAAACCGCCTATTTATTTTAATACCACAGAAGTAGAAAAAATAAAGAATAGCAGCTATCAAGCAGAATTTCAAACCCTTCAAAATCAATATGATGCCTTATTTGAGCAACAAAAAACTGCCGTAACACAAGGCATTGAAAAGGGCTGGGAGGCGCAAGCAAAAGCACAAGTAAAGGCAAATCAAGACAGTATAACCAAAATTCGTAAAGCAACTTATTCCCTTATCCAAAAAAATAATCCTCTAGCAGAAACCGAGCAAAATTATATGTTTCTGTCTTTTGTGATGAATTACCTTCCACATGGATTAATTGGTTTGCTGATAGCCGTTATCTTTTTTGCGTCCATGTCCACAACTGCAGCAGAACTCAATGCATTAGCATCTGTTTCGATTGTGGATATTTATCAAAGAGTGATTGCCAAAGACAAAAGCGATGCACATTACGTTTTTATGTCGCGTTTATTCACCGTCATTTGGGCAGCCTTAGCGGTTTCATTTGCGATGTTTGCCCACAGTGCTTCCACCTTGATAGAGGCAATTAACTTAATGGGTTCACTATTTTACGGTACAATTTTAGGCATTTTTCTTCTCGTTTTCTTTTCCAAAAATCTTGCCTCCAATGCCGTTTTTCTTGCCGCGATTATTAGTCAAATACTTGTTTTCCTCATTCACCTAAGCGATACTTTTGCCTATTTATGGTACAATTTGATTGGTTGCGTGGTAACGGTGGTGTTGGCATATTTGTTGAATTTGTTTTTTCCTGTTTTACCAAGTGACTCCCAATATTTTAAGCAAATACAAAGTGGAAAAGAAAACGACTAAAAGAAAGATTTTTTCGTCATTTTGAAAATTAAAAACGATGGAGGCTGTTCAAAAAGGGTAATTTAGAAAAATATCATACCATTACAGTTTTTTTATTGGGTTATATATTCAAAAGGTTGAAATGCTTTGAAACATTCCAACCTTTTGAATAACCTCATATGAATCTAGGCACAGAGAAGAAAGCATAAAATACAAACTCTATACCACTACCTTTTTTCCATTCGCATAAATAACAGGAACATCTGCATCAAGTAAATCATTCATTTCTATGGAATTAACTGCTAAGTCAAAAGCAAACTCTATCTCCTTCTCTCTTGCATATGTACGATAAAACGCTTTGGAAAACTGAATAGCGGTATTGTCATCCACATTTTGGCTCATACCTATTACATAAGCAACATACTGACTGATAGCTTCGGCTTGTTCAGCAGAATAGCAAGTGTTGAGGAATACGCAATTTATTTTGAATTTTTTAGTAAAAACTTTAAAAAACCGAATAAGGGCTGAAGCTGAAACAAGTTTATCTGTCCCTGTTGTGTCTTGTAACATAATGCCAGCTTGTTCTCCATGCCCTGAAAAATGAAGTATTTGAGGTTTTTGTTTTAATACTTCCATTTGAAAATCATCAGGAGTAACAGCCCAAGCAGAAACCAAGCGAAAGGAATCTACAAAATCATCTTGCAAACCTAAGCCAATTTGAATAAACTCCTTTTCTAATTGATACTTTCCTTGAGAATCGGCAGAAAGAAACAAAATTGTTTCTTTTTTCAAAGGTTCTTTGTCATTTACTCCCGTGTTTTTTCTAGTATCTAAAGAGCTTAATAAATGAAGAACCGCATAAGAAACTTGCGTTTGGTCGCGCAAGCCATCGGAAAAAGAAATAATGCCTAGTGTTTCTTGTTGTTTGGCGCGTTGATAACGACTTTTTAGTAAAATTAAACTGTCATAATCATCTCGATTTCGTTGCTCATCAATAGATGATAACAGTAATTCTATAGCCGTAAGCGTTTGATTATCAGCAATCAAACTACGTATTCTTGCACTTAACTTTGTATCCATATTGTTCCTTTTAAGTAGTGTGTTTTTTCCATGTAATTTCTACTTCAATTGTGCCTTCTGCACTCGCCTTCGCAACGACAACCCCTGTTTCTGCATTAAATGTGATACCTAATTTCATTTTTACTTCTTCAGGGCGCATATCTTCTGCTAATTCACTCATTTTGTCCATCATACTTTGTGAAATAACTTTCACAGTGTCTAAGGCATCAGTTAGACTTTGCTTCGCTTTCCGAATGTTATCAGAAGCAGAACCTCTATCATTCCGCTCTCTACTTGTTTCTGCAATGAGAATTTTACCATATTTACTATCAAATTCCAGCATAATTTTATTATTGTTATAAGTAAAGTACTGTGTAAACAGTAGCAAGCACAAAATTACTTATTTATTCTTACATTTCCAAAATCCCTACAAATTCCGTATCCGCCAATTAATTGGAAAATGATTCTTCAGGCGATTGCCTGCGGCTTTGAGCCAACCTAAAGCGCACCCTTGATAAGTCGCTAATATCCAGCCTTTTGTAAATTCACTTTCGTTAGGTAAATCATTTTTTTGTAAATAAGAAAGTGCGGTTGCTAGGTCAAGTTCATAACTTAAAAGTCCGCTTGCAAGCACTTCACTCATCGCTAATTCATGCGAGGGGGTAAGCTCATTTCCTTGAATTTTCCCTAACAAAGTGCCTTTTTTCAATACATGTAAGCCTTTGAGAAAGGGCAAATTGTTTTTTACGGCTTCCGAAAAATAAAATACGTTGTCATCAAAGATTTCGATGTTACTCGCTGCTACTTGTTCCCCACAAAAAGGCAATATTTGCTTTTCAATGGAAATTGCGGGCTTTTTAGTGTGCTTATCCAACTTGGCTTTTTTATGTTTTGTCATTTCTTCTAGCTCCCAACTTTCCCCCTCTTCTTTTTCTCCTTTTTTTCGCAAACGACAAACAAAAAAGCCCTCCCCTTGGGTCAAATGTGGATAACAACGATAAGCGGCATTTTCCGTTTTTTCAATGTTTACGGGTGTTGCGCCATATTCAGTAGGTAAAACGATAGGTGCGAGTTCCATTTCAGGGAAATTGGTCAAAATCCATTGGATAACTTCCTCATTTTCAGCCAAAGAATAGGTGCAAGTGGAATAAATAAGATGTCCCCCTAATGCCAAACTTGGCAATAAATCGGCAAGAATCCGCCTTTGACGCGCTGAACAAATCGCCACATTTTCCTCCGACCATTCTTGAATACTGTCTTTGTCTTTGCGAAACATTCCCTCCCCCGAACAAGGCGCGTCAATTAAAATGCAGTCAAAAAATTGCGTTAATTTCCCAAAGTCAGTTACATCATTGTTTGTAACAATGGTATTTGTACTGCCCCAACGCGTAATATTTTCCGCTAAAACTGCCGCCCGTGAACGAATTACTTCATTGCTAATCAACAAAGTATCGCTTGAAAGTGCAGCCGCTAACAAAGTGCTTTTGCCGCCAGGAGCTGCACAAGCATCTAATACACGCTCATATTTTTCCGCCTCCAAAAAAGCATGAATCAGCATCGAAGAAGCTTCTTGAACATAATACACACCTGCATGAAACAAAGGGTCTTGGGTAAAACTTGGTCTTTGGGCGAGGTATTCGCCTTGCGTATGCCAAAGGACAGGCATTGTGGTAGTTTGCAATCCTCTTTTTTTCGGATTCCAACGAATAGAAACGATAGGAGACGTAGTTAATGCCTCGGTAAAAGCAAAAGTTTGCTCGCCCAACTGCTGTGTAATACGGGCTAAAAAAGCTGCGGGAAGTGTGGTATTCATTGCGCAAAGATAATAAATTCTCCCTGAAGCACTTGCTATGAACGATTTTATGTTGCTGGTTTTTTAAAAAACATACATAATGAAAAATTAGCTCAATTTCTCATTATTAATTCTCCATTATCCATTCAATATAGGGGTATTTTCGTAGATTTCTCCTTGAATATTCTATTTGATGAAACAATATGAATTAAATTTGTACTTATTTGCGAGGTTAATACTCACTTTTTTATTTTATATATCGTATGAAAAAAACACATCTTTTAATCTGTTTCTTGCTAAGTTGTTACTGGGCAGAAGCACAAACCTATCTCAAAAATGTAGATGAGATTTTGGAAAAGCACTATGTCGCTACGGGTGGTAAGGAAAATTGGTCAAAAATCACCTCGGTTAGACTCAAAGCAAAAGTGAATTGGGGAAACGGTATGGAGATTCCTGTCGAAAAAACAGTGATACAAGACAAGGCTATGTACAATCAAATGAGTTTGCAAGGGAAATCTTCGGTTCGTGTGGTACAAAAAGGTAAAGGTTGGATGAAATCTTCTTTTGGCACAAATCCAAAACCGCAGCCGCTACCACCTTTTGCTGTTCAATCTATGCAAGGAGAATTAAATATCACAGGCGATTTGATTAATTATGAGCAAAAGGGAAATACCGTAGAGTTTATGGGTTTAGATGATTATGAAGGAGTTGATGTGTATAAATTAAAGGTAACACGCAGTGATGGAACGGTTATTTATCATCATATTGATACAGAATCTTTTTTGGATTTATTGACAGTTCAAAAAATAAAAACACCTGAAAAAGAGGATTATAACTATAATTCTTTTTCTGATTTTAGAAAAACCAATGCAGGCGTAATTTTACCTTTCAAACAAAATGGCGAAGAGATTTTAGAAATCGAATTTAATCCCACGATTGACGAAAAAATCTTTGAAATGCCTGCGGAGGATTAGCCTTCCTCTTTTCTTGTCTCACTTTTATTTTGCTGTTGTTCGTATGGCTTATTAAAAATGCGCTTTTATGTAACGGCTGCTTTAGCTGCCGTATTAGCGCAAAAACTTCGTTTTTGCCAATGGTGGGCAGATGAAGCAGCCCGTACAACAAGCACTTTATGAATCACATTACTTTCTTATTATTAAAATTACTTTTTATGAATAAATTTTTCATCTTTTTTATTGGCTGTTTTTTATTAAGCCATGAAAGCATAGCACAAAATAAACTCACTTCTGCCATGTTAAGCAACCTCGATTCTCGTTGCATTGGCTCGGCACGCATGAGTGGGCGTATTACCTCAATTGATGGAATCAATAAAACCCCTCGCGTTATTTATGTAGGAACTGCGGGCGGTGGTGTGTGGAAAACCACCGATGCAGGCGCAAATTTCAGTGCAATTTTTGATAAACATTGTCAATCTATTGGCGCACTTGCCATAGACCAACAACACCCCGACACCATTTGGGTAGGAACAGGCGAAAGCAATATGCGAAACAGCGTTTCTGTGGGTAATGGTATTTATAAAAGTACAGATGGTGGCGATAATTGGGTGTGTATGGGCTTAGAAAAAACCGAACACATTAGCAAAGTGCTTGTTCACCCTAAAAACCCTAATACCATTTTCGTAGCTGCGCCTGGTGCATTGTGGTCTGACAGCCCCGACAGAGGCTTATACAAAACGACTGATGGCGGTAAAACATGGGAAAAATCATTATACATCAATGAGAAAACAGGATGTAGCGAAATTATGATGAACCCCAATAATTCTGATGAATTATATGCTTGTACGTGGGAGTTTCGCCGCAAACCTTTTTCTTTTAACTCTGGTGGAGAGGGAAGTGCCATTTACAAAAGTACAGATGGAGGTAAAACCTGGAACAAACTCACCAAAGGTTTGCCAACTGGTAATTTTGGAAGGGTAGCTTTGGCAATCGCACCTACAAATCCCAAAAATTAATTGCCATTGTCGAATCTAAAAAGACAGAATTATATATTTCAGAAGATGCAGGCGAAACATGGGCGCAACAAAGTAAAGGCGCAAACCGTGATGTAACTGCTCGTCCTTTTTATTTCAGCACCTTAGTCATTGACCCGAATGACGAAATGCGTGTATATCGCCCAGCCTATAACTTTTCATTGAGTACAGATGGCGGTTATTCTTTTGAAACACCTAGTTATTATGGCGGCGGTGTTCACCCTGACCATCATGCCTTGTGGATTAACCCACAGAATACCAATATGTTATACTTAGGAACAGATGGCGGTGTGTATGTTTCTTTAAACAAAGGCTATAATTGGACTTACTTACATAACCTTCCTGTTTCTCAATTCTATCACGTAGCCATAGACAATCAAAAGCCTTATAACGTTTATGGAGGTCTGCAAGACAATGGTTCATGGATGGCTCCTTCTCGTAAAGCGGGCGGCATTGGCAATCAAGATTGGAAAGAATTGAATTGGGGCGATGGTTTTTGGGTACAACCTGATTTGAGCGATCCTAACATTGTATATGCCGAGTCGCAAGGGGGAAATATGAACCGCGTAGAAAGAGATAAAATGATTGCAACAGACATTCAACCTTATCCTTTGGCGGGCGAAGAAAAAATGCGTTGGAATTGGAATACGCCGATTGTTCCTTCTCCTACCAATCCGAAAGTGCTTTATACAGGCTCTCAATATTTATACAGAACTGAAAATAAAGGTACGACTTGGAAGCGTATTTCAGGCGATTTAACGACTAATGACAAGGTAAAACAAAAGCAAGAAGAATCGGGAGGCTTAACCGCAGATAATTCGTCGGCAGAAAACCATTGCACGATTTTTACGATTGCAGAATCACCGCTTGATGCCAATATGATTTGGGTAGGAACAGACGATGGAAATTTGCAACTCACTACCGATGGTGGCAAAACATGGAACAACATGGCAGCTAACTATGAAAAAGCAGGGATTCCTAAAGGAACATGGGTGAGCAGCATCGAGCCTTCGCGTTTTAACAAAAACACGCTCTATGTTACCTTTGACAATCATACCTACGGCGACATGAAAACCTACGCTGCGGTTTCGACTGATGCGGGTAAAACATGGAAAATGTTTACAAATTCGGATTTTACAGGCTTTGCGCATAAAATTAAAGAGGACCTTAAATCGCAAAATTTGTTGTGGTTGGGAACAGAAATGGGCTTGTTTCTTTCTTTAGATGCAGGAAAAAATTGGACAAGAGTGAAAACCTATGCTTTGCCTGCTTATGCCTTAGTGCGCGACATCGTGATTGACAAAGAAACGAATGACGTAATTTTGGCGACACATGGCAGAGGAATTATTATTTTGGATAATGCCAACATTTTGAGGTTGTTAGATGAAAAAGTATTGACAAATGAAGTAACGGTTTTGCCTAGCCCTGCGGCTTATCAAACAAATGGCATTTATGGTGGAGGTCGTGGCAATGCGGGCGAATTTACGGCATGGAATCCCGATGAGCGTGCGCAAATCTATTATTTCATGAAAAATCGCTTGACTTCGGGCAAAGTAAGCATTGAAATCTACGACAAAGCTGGGAAAATGATGTATGAAATTCCGGGTACGAATCGCAGAGGCTTAAACAATGTGGGCTGGAATATGCAAATGAAGCCACCAAAAACGGCACGCACAGGCGCAGGACTTGATGGCAGTGGTTTTACTGCTCCTTTGGTTGAAACGGGCGATTATAAATTTGTGTTGAAAGTTGCCGACAAAAAATATGAGGGAAAAGTTACCGTTGTACCCGATAGCCGCATCAATTTGTCGAAGGAAGATTATGCGTTGAAGCAAAAAACCATCAGTGAATTGTATAACATGGTGTCAGAATTGGCTTTTGTAACGCAGCAAGTCGTTCATCTCCAAGAACAAATGGCAACCTTAAAAGGAAATACGAAAGCCGAAACCTTAACTAAAGAAGTAAGCACTTATGCAGATTCCTTAGAAGCTACGCGCAAAAAATTGGTGAACACCAAAGAAGGAACGGGCATCACAGGCGAAGAACAACTCCGCGAAAAATTGGCGGGAATCTACCAAACCGTTGTTTATACCGTAGGTCGCCCCACAGATGCACATTTAGACCGCGTAAAAGGCATTCGTTTTGAAATAGACAAGGTGAAAAAGAAACTCGCTGACTTTGAAACCTTGCACCTAAGCAAAATCAACACCCTGCTCAAAACCGAGAACCTAAAAGCCTTGGAAAAATTGACGCAAGAGGTTTTTGATAAGATGTAAAACTACGATGTTAAATAGGTTTTGCGGAGTAACTTGCATAAGGCAGGTTGCTCCGTAATTTTTTTGTAAATGGTCTTAAAAAATTATATTTTTGTTGTAAAATTACTGGCTTTAGCCTCCATTTTTGAACCTAACCATAATGCAAAATCATCTCTCTTTATTTTTGATTTTTCTGCTTTTTACCGCAGAACTATATGGACAATCTGCTCAAACTACTAAAATGCAACCTATAATGAGAAAAATGTTACAAGAGATTTCGGCAAAAGCCATTCTTTTAAATGAATATGATTTTAGCCAAGCGCAAATAGATGCAGCTTGGTTGGGGACTACTCCTGCTAATGAAAAAGAGATTGATTTGATACAAAACAAGTTAGGCGTTAAACTGCCTGATGATTACATAAGTTTTCTATCGATTACCGATGGATTTCCTCAATATTATTCCACAACCGTAACCTTTTTACCTATAAAAAAAATAGATTATTTGAGGAATATAGATAATGATTTGATAGAAATGTGGGGAGAAGCAAAGGAATTGAAAGATATTTCCGATGCGTTACAAAGAAGCATTTTGGTGGGTGGCATAAATGAAGAACAATATTTTTTATTGATTCCTCCAAAAACAGAAAAGGGAAAATGGAAATATTGGTTATTTGCAAGCTGGATTCCAGGCGAAAGCGAGTTTGAAAACTTAGAAGCATATTTTCGGCAAAAGTTAACGGCTTTGCAGGAAGAGACTGAAGGCTTGACTAAACCTAAAAGCAAATTAGTGCCTAATTATTCGCTAAGAAACCAAGTTTTTAACGGCGAATGGGAGCAGGCATTTGAAACCGCATACCATTTTTTAAGCAATGGCGAAACGCACGGATATTACAACCAAATTGATTTATGGGCTATCATGTTGTTAGCAGCAAGTAAATTAAACAATCATGAAATGTTTTTACAACGGATTGCAGCATTAAAGAATCAAAAGGAAAAATCAGTTAACCTTGATGACGAAAATTCAAAATATCAGTTTGAATCGTTTCAAAATCGATATACAACCTATGTACTTGCCGCACAAAATAAATTAGCCTACGTTGATATTTTTCAGTTTTATACGTTTATTCCTCAATTATCCCCTATTACCTTAGAAGAAATAGAAGCGCAAATAAAAACTTACCGCAAAGAATTATTAAAGCCGAAATACCTTCCTGAAAAAATAGATTATCAGCTTTATTTTCTCTTTGACGGAGGGAATGAACCTGCTTTTATTGAAATTTACGAGACAAATCGAAGCATCGTATCTTTTGAGTCTCATTTTAAAGCAGCAATTGTTTACGCCTACAACAACCAATCAGAAAAAGCAAAACAAGCACTTGAAAAATATTTCGAGACTGCTTTTATATTTCAGCCTTTGAAACCCTTTTTAAGTGAAGGGCTGTCTAAAGTGATGGATAAAGAATTTTCGCAACAGATGTTGTTGAAGTACGCGAAGTGAGTATCCAACACAAATAAAGAAGCTAATTTGACGTTTTTAGGTCATTGAGCGAGATAGTCCAAAACAAATTGGTACTTAATGAAAATAAAAAAACACCTCATAAAGGCGTTTTTTTACTACAAAACTTCACAAAGTTAAGCGCATTAAGTATCCTTCCCTACCTGATGATATTCCAAATACGTTTTCAAACCCTCTTTGGTCATGTATTTTGACAACAAATGGCGGTCTGTTTCTAGTAAATTGGTCATCATAAAGCAGTCTAGCACATCAGAAAAATCTTCATCTATGT
>JBJXHA010000104.1:0-3366 GCA_046160275.1 Bacteroidia bacterium
GAATAAACTCACCTTACAATTTTTGGGCATCGTGGCGACCATCTTATTGGGGTCGCTGCTCTCGATTTTTTACCTATCGCAACGCTATCGTGAACAAGCTTTTTTTAATCGTTTGAATGATAAGGCAATTACGTATGTGGAGTTGAGAACGAAAAACCCTGAGATGAATCAAGAACTTGTGAATGTGATTGAACGGGCAAACAAAGATGTACTTTTTAAAGAATTTGCCTTGATTTTCAATGACTTAAATGAGTTGGTTGCCAGCAATGGAGATACCGCAAGCATGGAGTTTGAAATCCCTGCGGTGCGCATTAATGAGGTGAGATTGCGCGGGGAAATTCGCTACAATGAAAAACTCTTTGATGTCATCGGGAAAAAATATACCGACCGCATGAACAATCAATTCATCGTATTTGTGGGTGGGATTGATATTTTTGGACAAGATGAATTAAAAAACCTCCAGAACATTCTCATTATCGTTTTTTTTGTCGTTTCCTTAGCAGCGGCAGTTTCAGGTTGGCTCTTTGCAGGGCGAGCCTTGAAGCCTATTTCTGCGGTGATTAACCAAGTGGATAATATTTCTGCATCTAACTTAAATCAACGCTTGGCGGTTGGGACACAAACTGACGAAATCGCACGTTTGGCGGCAACCTTCAACAAAATGCTTGACCGTATTGAAAGTGCTTTCAAAATTCAAAAAACTTTCGTTGCCAATGCCTCCCATGAACTAAAAAATATGCTTACGGTCATCACCGCGCAGTTAGAAGTGAGTATGATGAAGGAGCGTTCTTTGGGCGAATATCAACATACTTTGCAGTCTGTTACTGAGGATATTAAGAATTTGAATGGCGTATCGAATCGTTTGTTGGAATTGGCAAAATTGAGTGCCGAAGAAACGATTACGCAATTCGATTTGATTCGAATAGATGAATTGTTGTGGCAGGCGCGGTCTGAAATTTTGAAGCGACATACACACAATAAGGTGAGTTTTATCATCGAAGAATTGCCCGAAGAAGAAGAAAAATTATACCTAAAAGGTAGCGAAACCCTGCTAAAAACGGCATTTCTCAATTTAATGGAAAACGCCTGCAAGTTTTCGCCTAATCGTGAGGTGATTGTAAGCCTATCTATCAACGAAAAAGCGATAGTAATTGCCTTTGCCGATAAAGGAATTGGGATTCCTGAAGGCGATTTACAAATGATATTTGAGCCATTTCATCGTGGAAAAAATACCCTCAACATTCGCGGACATGGCATCGGCTTGTCTTTAGTTGACAGAATTATCAAACTGCATAATGGGCTGATAAAAGTGCAGTCAAAACTAGGCGAAGGTACGACCTTTACCATTACCTTTCCTTTTCCCAAGCCTTCAAAGAAAAATGAAAAAAAGAAGGGACGAGATAAGTAGGGGATAGGAATGAATCCTATTTGTGATTCTCTACGATTCCCGTTATCTTTGTGTAAAATTTAAACAAAAATGAAACAAGACATAGGCATTGGGTTTTCCGATTTTAAGAAATTACGAGAGGGTAATTATTACTATATTGATAAAACCTTATTTATCAAAAATGTCATGCACAGTGGGGAGGTAATTTTATGCACTCGCCCACGCCGATTTGGAAAGACTTTGACGCTTTCTATGCTGCAATATTTTTTTGATATAAGCCAAAATAATCACTCCCTTTTTGAAGGGCTTGCCATTACACAAGAGCCTGAATATGAAAAATATGCAGGAAAACATCCTGTTATTTTTGTGTCTTTAAAGGGAATTAAGGATAATACTTGGGCTGATGCTTATGAAAATTATCAATATATATTAATTGAGTTGTATAATTCGCATCATTATCTTCTAACTTCTAATAAATTAAGCAAAGACGATAAAAAAAGTTTTCAGAACATTCTGAGCCGAAAAGCGAGCCAACAGGCTTATGCAAAAGCTATATATTTTCTGTCTGAGTTATTATATCGACATCATAATCAGAAAGTTATCATTTTAATTGATGAATACGATAGCCCTATTTATCCTGCTTATCTAAACAAATTCTATAAAGAGGCGATAGGTTTTTTACGCACTTTGATGGAATCGGCTTTGAAAGATAATAAGTTTTTGGAAAAAGGGGTTGTTTCAGGAATTTTGCGAATTGTGAAGGAAAGTTTATTTTCGGGCTTAAATAATCCCCAAATTTCTAGCATTTTAAACATAGATGAATTTTCAGATAAGATAGGTTTTACGGAAACGGAAACTTTTAAAATGCTAGATGATTATGACTTATCCGATAAAAAAACGGACGTAAAATATTGGTACGATGGTTATTTATTTGGCAAAATTTCCATTTACAATCCTTGGTCTATCCTTAATTATGTGACTAATAACGAAGAAGGCTTTAAACCTTATTGGGTCAATACATCGGATAATGCGCTGTTACGCAAGCTATTACTTACAGGCGAAAGTAATTTGAGGGAAGAAATCAATGATTTGATGGAAGGAAAAAAACTGGTTCGTTCTCTGCCCGAAGAAATTACTTTTTCGAGTTTAGATAACGATAAAGATGCAGTTTTTGCCCTTTTACATTCAGCAGGGTATTTGAACGCAAAATTATTACCTAAACCGCCAGAAGTTCGCCACCTTGAATATGAGGTTTCTATTCCTAATGAAGAAGTAATTTCAAGTTATGAAAAGACCATCAAATATTGGCTTTTTGAAGATTTGAACGTCAAAAACAACAACTATGAAAAGATGCTGCAATATTTGATGCAAGGGCATTATGAGCCTTTTGAGATGTTTTTTGAACGCTTTTTTGAGCAAACGGTAAGCACACATGATACAAAAGAAGGACAAACAGAAGTGTTTTATCATGCTTTGTTTTTAGGAATGGTGGCGCAATTAGGGCATCTTTATATCATCAAATCTAATGCGGAAACAGGCTACGGAAGATACAATATTTGTATGATTCCAAAGAAAAATAGCAAATACCAAAAAGGCATATTGATTGAAATAAAATTGGTGAGAAAAGAAAACGCTTACCTCACCGCCTTAGCCGCCGCCGAAGAACAAATGAACCTGAATAAATACCAAACAGAACTCGATGCACATGGCATTACGGAGGTTTTTAAGTTGTGTATTGCCGCCAAAGGTAAGGAGTTTCAAATGAAGGAGATAGGGTAAAGCGGGGGAGAGGCTTTGCGGGTTACAATATAATTGCAGAAAAGCGTCATTTTAAAACCGCTACAAAGGGGTTAAAACCGACCTTCCGCACCCCCCCTTGTAAAGTTTGGGTAATTACGATAATTTGAGGTTTTATGAGTTCAAAAAACATATTTTTCTACACATTTTTTGAAATAAGACCTTAGTTTACCTCGAAATAT
>JBJXHA010000105.1:0-2801 GCA_046160275.1 Bacteroidia bacterium
AACAATTGAGTAACTACTTAACAAATACAAACGCGCTCTCTAAACATTTTATTAATGCTTATAACTTGTTGGTAAAAACGACAGAAGGAAAACGACTAATGGACAAATACCTAATAGATAGCAAAGAAGATGTATATGTTTCGTTAGAAGGCTCCACAAATGACTTTCAGATGAGAGCTTATACCTTGCCTAATGCTACAGAAACTTTTCAGTTTGTTTTTGGTAACAAGCAACGCCCTGAGGCATACGCCAAAATCGATTTCAAGAGTACTTCCATTAAGTTTTACGCTACAAAATACTCAGAAACGGAAAGTTTTATCAGTAATATTTTTGTTTTAGCTTTTAATAATACTGAATTGTCTTCACTTGATATGAAACGAGTATATAGTTTTGTTATTTTCCGTAAAAATTTTGTCGAAAATCCAAGTAGTAGCGAAGACGGAGATATAAAGACAACGAATTTAAGTCAAGATAAAATAGCAACTATTCACTTTGCGGAAACAATTTATCATGAATTTGCCTGTCATGTGGACAGAAAAGAGGCTACAGAGTCACATTCGTGGTATTACGGCAATGGAGACATAGAACCTGAATATCTGAGAGGTAAGAAAGAACGAAACACGGACAGTCCTTATGATATCATCTTAACACAGTTAGAACAAGCATCGTTATGATAAAAAAAGGCTTATTCCTATTTCTCTCAATGTTGTATATGACTTCCCTTTTTTCTCAACCTCTTTTATTTTGTGGGGAAAAAAAGGGAAGATATACTTGTTATGACGATAGTACGCATCAACAAAAGTATGTTTATTATGCAGGTATTAGCGATTCAACTTATGATATTTACGGTTGGCAATGGCATAAATTTTGGTTCACTTATGCCCCAAGACAGGGATTTAAAGACACATTAGCCACTTATCAATACCTTGCCAAAAGGGCAGAGGGTTACTATTTATTGCCACAAAACTATTTATTGCGCTCAACCTGTTTAAAGCAGAAAAACAATATGGATGTTATCTATGCGAGTACTCCGCATTTTTGGTTCTCTCTAAACAATTCAATTCCAAATGGGTGGGGGATTGAGGGTATTTTAACTTCATCCGTCTTTTTGGGGTTGCCACAAGGAGATTATAGTGTGTCAAACATAAATCACTTTTCGCAAGATACTACCTATATTTTTGATGTAAAAAATGAGCAAAGGCTTATAGATAATGAGCCTATTATTGACCAGTTTTATGTAAGTAAATTGTTAGGGCTTCTTTCGTTTCATGCAAGAACCAAGCAGGGGGAAATTACTTGTAATTGTTTATCACAATGAATTTGTATTATTTACTATTTATCCAATGCCTGAGCTTACTACTACCTAGCCAACTGCAAGGGCAAAGCTATTTTTTCCCTACGGAAAAACGACTATCTGTATTTCATTGTAAACCAGATAGCATTTATGTATTGAGGCAAAATAAGATAGAGAAGGTGTTTTTTCAACCTATTTTGAAAATGAAACCGCAATATAACAAGCTAGATACGCAAACAATAACAAAACTTATCTTCACTGATAAGAGTGGGCTTACAAGAAAACAGCATTATTATTTATTTGATGACGCAAACAAAATCCTGATAAACCGTAAAGCCAAGCGTTTGGGAGCCTTCACTTTCCTAGACTTTAATAGTACCCCAAATTCGCAGTGGCTTGTTTTTTATGCGCAATATTACGCTTTCCAAACGTTATTGCCGCATGGAGAAATTAGGTTTGAAAAAAAAGTAAAGAACGCTTTTACCCAAAAAGAGGGCTGGCTGTTTTCTACTAGAATATGGGATGCTTCCCCTAATTGGGGCTGTTGTGGTGGGAGGGGTTATGAACTTTATCCTTTTGAGTTCGAAGTTAACCCAACAGAAGGTTTCCAATACTTTATTTATCGAAATCAACTTAATCCTTATGTATATTGCAAATGCCAAGAATACTAATATTTGTTTTTTAGCATGAATAGGGACATTAAGGTTGAAGGTTTTTGTTCAGGATATGTGTAATAAACATGAATAACAATATGAAAACGAAGCATATATTACTCTTTTTCTTTCTGTTTAGGGTTTGCTTAGGTTTCGCACAAAAAACTATTACACTCAACCACTGTAAAGGCGCATTGCACACAACTGTTTGGGCTGATAGTTTTATTTCACTTGAAATAGGCAGTCGTTCGCATACGCATTTTTCAGCAAAAAAAAATACCCATTTACGAATTAACTCCCACAGAGCAATAGAACGAATAGAACTAGATATGTTTAAAAATAGCCAAGGTGAGTTTTATCCTTTGGCTGTTATAGAAGCAAATGGGCAAAAAAAGGTTTCTTTTTCGCCTGCTGCGCATTTGGGAAACCGTACACTTACAGGGACTATCCGCGTTTGTATTATTTTTAAGAAAAAGAAACAAAAACAAGGCGCTTACCATTTACTTGTTCGATGTTTTAAGGTTACTTTAGTGCCTTAGCTACGCAGTTGGCGGCGCAGGGCTATGCGCAAAATGCCACACAACTCGCAATCGCGGGCAAAGAAATGGCGATGCAAAAGCTGATGCAGCAGCAGCTTCCTAAAACCTTAGATGCAATTGATAAGTCAAAATTGCCAACGGAGGTAAAAAACAAACTCAAAGAAGCGGCAATTAATACAGCAATTGCGGGGAATAGTGAAGGAAATAGCAATGCTTATACGCCACAAAATGGTGGCAATAATGGTGGGGGAGTTTTAGGAAATTATAACCCACAACATTATACCCCTCAAAATGCAGAAGAAGTACAAAAGGCTG
>JBJXHA010000106.1:0-3637 GCA_046160275.1 Bacteroidia bacterium
TTTGATAAGCATTTTTTGTAAATTTCATATAAAGAACTGAATATAAGATACTGAACTATTAATTCTTCACTTTTCACTATTAACTTAATACCCCTCTCCAATTCAATTTTGCTTGTACGATTTCTCATACTTTGGCAATAGGTACGCGCTCTTGTTTCATGGTGTCACGCTCACGAATCGTTACGCAGTTGTCGTCTTTCGTTTCGTAATCCACTGTAATGCAATAAGGTGTGCCAATTGCATCTTGGCGGCGATAGCGGCGACCTACGGCATCTTTTTCGTCATAGGTACACAAGCAGTCGTACATCAAATCCTTCATGATTTCACGCGCAATGTCGGGCAAACCGTCTTTTCTTACCAAAGGCAAAACGGCAACTTTATAAGGCGCGAGTAAAGGATGTAACTTTAACACAGTACGCAATTC
The DNA here is from genome assembly GCA_046160275.1 of Bacteroidia bacterium. Lineage (GTDB taxonomy): Bacteria > Bacteroidota > Bacteroidia > J057 > J057 > JBJXHA01. The sequence goes on from JBJXHA010000106.1 coordinate 425, forward strand.
TTCCCCACCATCGGCAGTCGGAGCCATTTCTTCGCAATAAGCATTGCAAATATGCGCCAAGAAAGTTCTATCCAAACCTACGGAAGTTTCGATAACAAAAGGCGTATAAGACTCATTCAAATCACTATCGAAATAGGTGATTTTTTTGCCCGAAAATTCTTGGTGATTTTTTAGGTCAAAATCTGTGCGCGAGTGAATCCCTTCCATTTCTTTGAAACCAAAAGGAAAACGATATTGAATGTCTTCGGCTGCATCGGCATAATGCGCAAGTTTTTCGTGCTCGTGATATTGCAACCTTTCGGCAGGCAAACCCAAAGCCAAATGCCATTTTTTGCGCAATTCACGCCAATATTCAAACCATTGTTTTTGCGTTCCAGGTTGAATGAAAAATTGCATTTCCATTTGCTCAAATTCGCGCATACGGAAAATAAATTGACGCGCAACTATCTCATTTCTAAAGGCTTTCCCAATTTGCGCAATTCCAAAAGGCACTTTTTGACGAGAGGTTTTTAGCACATTCAAGAAATTGACAAAAATCCCTTGAGCCGTTTCAGGGCGCAAATAAATATCTGCCGCAGAATCTGCTAACGAGCCGAGTTGCGTTTTAAACATCAAGTTAAACTGACGCACTTCCGACCAATTTCTAGAACCCGATTCGGGGCAAGCAATTTCATTTTCGATGATAATGTCACGTAACTGATTCAAGTCTCCCGATTGCAAAGCTGCCTCATATTTTTCATAAACAGCTTGCGCTTTTTTCGCATCACGGTTTCCTTTCAAAAAACCTTGATACTGCTCGCTGTCCTTTGCCCAAGCCTCTTTTTTTGCCTTTTTTTCGGTTTCTTTTTCCGATTTCAAGGTCAATTTGTCAATGTATTCCTCAATCAAATTATCCGCACGATAGCGTTTTTTTGAATCTTTGTTATCAATCAAGGGGTCATTAAAAGCGTCAACGTGACCAGAGGCTTTCCAAGTCGTAGGGTGCATCAAAATCGCGGCATCAATGCCCACCACATTTTCGTGCATTTGCACCATTGCCTTCCACCAAGCCATTTTGATATTATTTTTCAACTCAGCACCCAACTGTCCATAATCATAGACCGCACTCAAGCCATCGTAAATCTCCGAAGACGGGAAAATAAACCCATATTCTTTACAATGAGAAATAATCTTTGGAAAAATTTCGTCGTAATTCATTATATTTAAAACTTATTTGACTTTTATATCATGTTTACCTGTTTTATCCTTCTTATCTTTACCCTCTTTTTTCTTTCCTGTAAACTCCCATTCGCCTTGTTGTACACCATTTACATCACATACCTCAAAAGCAGCGTGGGAATAATCCAAAGAAAGGTACATTTTGTCATCTAAAGATTTAAAAATCAGTCTATTGTGGTTTAATTTGCAAATTTCTTTGTCTATTAACCAGCCATTTAACAAAGCTACTTGTGTAGCAATTTTTTCTAGCTTCTCCCTATCTTGTGTTTTTTGATGCTCACTTTTCAATTTACCCCAATTATCACACAAAGGAAGGGAGGCTTCTAAGCGTGGGAAAAGCGTTTCAAGGCTATATTTGTGTTTTTTTAGTAAAATGTGTTGCTGAATTAGCCATTCTTTATGGGTTTCTAAATGTGGCAACTGACTAATATGCTTCACTTTTGCGTTTTTTTGCTTTTCATCATAATGCAATACAAGCAAAATCAAGTTCTTTTCGGCAAAAATATTCACAGGGAAACTAATTGCCAAAGTTCCATGAGGATAGGTGAGGTGCGCAACTTTTAGCCCTTCACAAGTTTGGTCGTTTAACTCAGGGAGTGTTGCCTTTTCAATATTAAGGTATTCGTTTTGATTTATCAAACTTTCCTCAATTTGTGGTGCGTCAATAATGCTCCACCAACGTAATTTTTGCTCGTCGCCATAATCGCCTTCACTTTCCCATGCTTGAATTTGCTCACCTACTTTTGTTTGGTAAAAAGCCCCATTATCGTTGTCTATTTTTATTCTAATAGCTTCATTTGTAAAGGCAAAAGGTTCGAGTTCATTTGTCAAGCGAATAAGATTTTCTATCCATTGCATGGATTCTTCAGCCTTTACCTCTGCCGTTAAACACAACTCATTAAAAATCAATACCATACTATTTAGTTAATTGATACATTGCCTTACCCCATTCATCAAAAAAACCATTGGGAAATTTGTCCATTTTTCCATTCTCGTAGAGGCGAATTTGCGTTACAGTTGTCGAATGTTCGGGTTGCTCATTCTCCCTATGAAAAAAATGAATAGCCACCTTATCCGCCTCGATGTCTTTATGCTTTGCAGCCAACCTAATCCCATTTAAAATATGGTCACTATGCGTTTCTATGATAATTTGAACGTCATTTTGAGCTACCAAACTTAGTAATTTCCCCATTTGCGCCTGCCCTTTTGGGTGTAAATGCGCTTCTGGGTTTTCAATAATTAACATTTCTCCTTCCTTTGCTGCTAGAAGCGCAATAATAATAGGTGCAATATACGTTAAGCCAAAACCCACATGAGCAGAGCGAAACTCATCAGTCCAAATATTTTCCCTGCCTGTATCAAAGCGAAAGCCCAAGCTAACAGTCGACAATTTATCAAATAATTCGGTCTGAATCTTTACGCCAGGGCTAATTTCGCCTAACCAAGCATTGACGTTATTATACAAAGAAAAGTCATCTTCCAAAGTGTTTGAGTGCTTTATGTTTTTATAAATAACATCATCTTTATTCATATCCAAATAATGAAAAGCATATTGTCCTTTGTTTCCTAATTTTTTCTCCTTGATATTTTCAATAGAGGTGGCTGGAAAACTAATTTCAGGGCTTACCCGCTCTGCTGAAATGTAAATTAGTGATTTTTCAAAAAAATCAAGGAGGTAATCTTTGGCATGGAAATATTGTGGTTTTTGCCGTAACCAAACAACCCCGTTTGTATTATCTGTGTTTGCAAAAAAATACCAAAAATAAGATGCTTTAAATTCATTATTAGAATGACATCCTGTTAATTCAATGGTTATTTCTTCGTCTATCGCATATCTATTGTAAATATGACGAACTTGTCCAAGTTGGACAAATGAGCCATTTAAAATCAATTCTGGATTGTGTTCATCCCTTAAATAGCCTTCACTATACGACTGCCTCAACATCAGCAGAACTTGAATCAATGAAGATTTGCCCATACCATTCAAACCAGTTA
>JBJXHA010000107.1:0-3293 GCA_046160275.1 Bacteroidia bacterium
ATTTACTCACAAACAAAAAATCGCCTGCCAACAAAGTTTTTTCCATAGAAGTTGTCGGAATCATAAATGCCTCCAAAAACAAAGAGCGGATAATCATGGCGGCTGTACCTGCATACAAAATGGCATCACCCCATTCACGCGCACCTGAACGTACGGGAAGGTTTTTATGCTCAGCAGGAGGGCCTAAATAGACTGTAACGGGGCTGCCTGTGTTCGTTGTTGTTGCCGCACGTCTGCGGCTTGTTCCCTCTTGGGGCACTTCCGTAGGCGAGTTTTCGGCATCTAAACCCAATTTTGGGAAATAGTAAAAAGGAACCAAAACCGCTAGGGCATGGTCTTTAAAATCATAACGTCCAAAGGCTTTTGCCGTTTCTATGTTCATGGAAAGGCGAATCAAAGTACGCGCAACGGGAACTAATTTCAGAATTGCCCACCAAACGGGTTTTCCAAGTAATTTTACCCAAACCAATTCGCTGTAAACAGGCACCCAAGCCTTCCAGCCTTCTTCTCCTGCTTTTACAAATAATTTTGACAAGCCCCAGCGTGTAGCGGCAATACAAGCCACGTAAATCGCTAAATAAATAATTCCGATATTCATTGTGTATAAATTGTTAATAGTACGAAAAATAGGTGTCCATTTTTCTGCTTTTGTTTCACTTGCTTGGATAAATGCACCTATTTCTAATGTGAACGGTGATTTTTAGCGGACAAATTTTTCGGTTGCAAAATTAAGAGAAAATCTGTTTAGACCTAGCAAGGTTTTTACAATTTCCGCAAACAATCCCTATTTTTTCACCTTATCCAATACTTTTTCAATGGGTTTACCTGTGCAGCCGTTGGGATAAGGAACGTTTAAAATCAGCGACAAAGTAGGAGCTATATCCGTGATAGTCAAGGCTTCGCTGTTAGAACCTGGCGTAATTTTCCAGCCCCACCAAAGCAAAGGAACGTGCGTGTCATAGGTATAAGGTGAACCATGAGAAGTGCCTGTTTCAACGGGAAATTCTAACCAAGAAGGCTCAAAATTTATCATAATGTCGCCGCATCTTTTAGGATAATAGCCTTTTTGAATTAAGCTAAAAGGAGCTTGTAAAAACTCATTTCTTTGTAAAGAACGTGCCGTTAAAGTATGCGCAACGCCTTGATAATCAAGGATAATTTCCGCCAAATCATCAGCCACATTTGCTTTTGCATATCCCAAAGTGCTGATTTTCTCATCGTCTAAATATACTTGTTGATTCGTAACCTCTAAGACCAAAGAATCTTTGTAATTTTCATAGGTATAAGTATTGAGTTCCTTGCGAATTTGGCGAGAATCGAATCTCCCTGCGGGTATTTTATTGTCCATCAAATACTTAGCATTATGTACTGCGCCATGGTCAGCCGTCAAAAAAACAAGTACATTGCCTTTTCCTACCTTTTTTTCGGTATAAGCCAGTAATTCCGCCAAATCTCTGTCAAGGCGCAAATAAGTATCTTCCACTTCTACCGAAGTAGGTCCAAACTGATGCCCGACATAATCGGGAGAAGAAAAGCTAATTGCCAGTAAATCAGGGTATTCATCCATGCCTAAGTCTTCTTTTTCAATGGCTTTCAAGGCTAAATCTTTGGTAAGAGAAGAGCCAAAAGGCGTAGGAGCAATGGTGGAATAACCTTTGTATTTTCTAATTTCGGCAAGTTGATGCGGGAATTTTGAGTTTTTTTCTCCTGCAAAAAGCCCTTCGTAAGCATTACTATCCGCAATACTTTCTGTATATTCTTTGATAGGCAACAAAGTTGTCCAATCTTTTGATAAGTATTTATCAGCGAGTTTTTGGGCGTTAAAGTCCTTTACCCATTGCGGCAAATCGTTTACATAAAAAGAGGAGGAAATAAAATCACCCGTAGTTCCATCATACCAATAAGCCGCGTTTGCATTGTGTCCTGCGGGTAAAATGGCACTTCTATCTTTTAATGCAATTGCGATTACTTTTGATTTTTTTACATTTGCAAGGCGCAATTCATCAGAAATATTGGAGGCTAACAAATTGACAGGCGACATTTTTCCAGCGGCAGTGTTCGTTCCTACGGGTTGAACGGTGCTATCTGAAACGCAATAAATTTCCTTTTTTTTCTTTTTTACATACCAATCATTGGAAACGATTCCATGTACTGAAGGTGTTGTTCCTGAATAAATAGATGCATGACCAGGACCCGTGTAGGTTGGTACATAGTTATACATAGTGTTCTCGCAATTATGCCCTTCTTTTAACAAACGTTTAAAACCACCCTCACCGTATTTATTCCAATATCGAAACAAATAATCGTATCGCATTTGGTCAACCACGATTCCCAACACCAATTTAGGTGGCGTTGAAGGGCGTTGTACTTGGGAGAAGGTAGCTAATGAGCTAATAGTGAGGAAGATAAGTAAAAGTTTTTTTCTCATACAAACTAAAATAAGATTATCAATGGTAGAAATGTAACGATTCGTAAGGAAAAATGCCAAAATAGCATCTTGTATCACCCTGCGAAAGTACAAAAAAAATTCATTTTATAATATTTCATCGCTTTGTATTTTGGAAAAAGAACACAATCTTTTATTGCCTATCCTTCCTTCGGGATATTCAAAATAAAACCGACTTTAAACACATTTTCGATGCTAATATGGGCATCATCTTTCAAATATTTGCGAATTTTGGTAATAAAAACATCTAAACTTCTGCCTAAAAAGTAATCATTTTCGCCCCAAAGTGCTTCTAACATCTCCTCGCGCCGCAACACTTGGTTGGGGTGGTCGCATAAATATTTCAAAATATCTCTTTCTTTTTCGGTAATGCGTTTGGTGTTATTTCCGATGGTAAGTAACTGATTTTTAGCATCAAAGAGATATTTTCCGATGGAAATTGTTTCCGTTTTCGCCTCATTTTCGGGCTTTGAAATCCTGCGTACCATCGCTTTTATTTTCCAAAGCAATTCTTCCTCGTCAAAAGGTTTGGTAATATAATCATCTGCGCCCAAATCATAGCCTTTCAATTTGTCCTCTTTCAAGGATTTTGCCGTTAAAAAGAGAATCGGAATTTCCTTGTTTTTTGCCCGAACTGCCTTTGCTAGGGAAAAACCGTCCATTTTGGGCATCATCACATCAAAAAGGCACAAATCATAAGGATTATTTTCAAAGGTTTTGAGTGCAAACTCGCCATCTTTGCAAAGTTTTACGTCAAATCCTTCGCTTTCTAAATAATCCACCAAAAGAATGCCTAAATTTAGGTCGTCTTCGGCAAGTAAGATGTTGATTTTTTCGTTAAGCATAT
>JBJXHA010000108.1:0-10334 GCA_046160275.1 Bacteroidia bacterium
ACCGCAAAATTCGTGGGTTTGCGGTGAGGACACCGCCTCGTGCAATTATTTTTTGTAATTCATTTAGGAATAGTATATCATCGCAAACTGTTCCCTATTTACTGCTAACTGTTCACTGAAATATGTACTACATTCTCCAAAAAGTTTCTGCCGATTTTGCGCAATTTGTTGATTTTTGGGCTGCGCAATACAATTCAAATAAGCCCTTAGAATGGGCATTTGATAGCCTTGACATTAGCAAAGCGATATTAACGCCGAGCGATATTAAGGCACTTTTTGTGTCAAAAGAAGAAAGTATTGGCGGCTTTTTCTCTTTTCAAAAAATGGGAGAATTGATAAAAGGCATTGACACCATGAATCAATTAAAAAAGAACTTTGAAGAGGAATTATTTAAAAAAGAATTTGGACACCTGCCGATAGCGGGACAAATTGCTTTGCTCCATTTGATTAATCCCACGATGTTCCCGATGTTTGACCAACACATTTATCGCGGCTACCAATTTCTCAAACAAAATAAATTGATGGACTTGGAAGACCTCCCTAAAAGTGAACAATTTAATGCCTATATCGAATACAAAGCCTATATTCTGGGCTTGGTAACAGAAAGCATCGTGCTGAAGAAAATAGACAAAGCGATGTGGGCGTATGGCAAGTTTTTGGGAAATGAGGCAATGCGGAAGTTTTGGGTGTAACATAAACTAAACCTTTCTTGCCTCCTCTGCCTTCTCAAAAGCAGTTTTTAGTTTGCGTAGGGCGGCTAAGGTTTCCGCGGATTGCTGCGTGTCTACTTGTAAGGATAGGAAACATTTGGGGCAAATAACTTGCCCTCCAATCAAAATTTCCATCGAAATCGGAATTTTGTGCTGGCATCTTGGGCAATCAAGCCCCTGCCCAAAACTAGGCGTTTGCATGAAGTTTGTAGCGGGTGCAATTTCCCTTGCTGTTTCAGGCACAGGCTCGGCTGCTACTGTCGTTACTATTTCTTCTTCTTTGCCTGTAAATAGCAAGCGAAAAGCCTGTTTCAAGGCGGCAAAAAATTGTTGTAAGCGTTTCATTTTTAAGTATATTGGTTAGATTTGTTAGCGTGTACTGGTTTTGAATTGCTTTGTACTGTCAAGACACATTTATATTCGTTGCCCTTTTTGTAAATGTGAATGATTTGTAGCCAAGTATATTCAAGTTCAGTAGGGCGAATGATGCCCCTTGTGTCAGAAAAAGAAAGATAAAACCCACAAATAGAATCCAAATTGTTTATGGGCTTTGTTTCAAGGCTGTCTAGCATTTGATTAATAATATCGTCATACTTTACCAAGGTTTCGCAGATTCCAAGAGATTCCTTAGCAGAAGCCAATGACGTAGGCGGCGGAGTATGTCTGCAAGCACTCAACTCTAACAAAACGATTAGCCAAAAATAAGTTCTTTTCATTTTGATTGTTTGATTTTTGACAGAGAATAAATGTATTATGTGTCATAGTGCTTTTATCTCTTTCTTGAGCTACTTCGGCTTCTTTTTATAATAGAATCTTGGCAATAAAACCTTTCTAATGCCCGAACATACGTTTCTTCTGCCCCTAGCTTGGAGAATGACGCATATTTGTCTTGGTAGTGCGAAAAGCCTACTCGCGAGCAAATAGTTAATGTAATAGAAGATACCGAATCACCTTTTATTTTCCATTCTTCCACTGAAAAATAGGCATGAGGTTGTTGGGATAGGACAAACACTCCCTCTTTTATTACATCTTGCGGGTTTAAAGGAAATACTCTCGTGTAAGGTGTTGGTTTTGAATTACTTTGTACCGTTAATGCGCATTTATATTCGTTGCCCTTTTTATAAATGTGAATGATTTGTAGCCAAGTATATTCAGTTTCAGTAGGGCGAATGACGTTCCTTGTGTCAGAAAAAGAAAGATAAAACCCACAAATAGAATCCAAATTGTTTATGGGTTTTGTTTCAAAACTGTCTAGCATTTGTCTAGTAAAATCATGGTAATTCACTAAGGTTTCACATAATCCAAGGGATTCCTTAGCAGATGCCGATGAAATTGGGGGAGGCAGAGAGGGATTAGCCTGTTTGCAAGCTGCTAACCCAAATAAAACGGTTAGCCAAAAGTAAGTTATTTTCATTTAGATTGTTTGATTTTTGGTAATCTAGCCCCTCAACTGATTAAAAGGCGGAAAGTTAGATGTAAATAGAGATTCCTCTGACCTTCCACTTTTCTTCTCATTTGTCCAAGAAGGTAGGATATTTACTACTAAAACAAGCACCACTTTGATTGATATTCATAAGCGAAACTCCTTCTGTCGCGGAGAGGTGAACCAAAGAAACATAAGCGTACTGTTTTGGGCTGAAAGTATATTCCATTGTAATTTTTAATTCCTTTTGTTGTGGGAATACATAAACACCAGTATATCCAAAAGAAATTGGAGTACTTACATTGCGGCATAACATTCCATCATCTCTTTCTAGTTTTCCTGCTAAATATTTATTTACACCATCTTGTTGCAAACGAAGTTGACCATACAAATTCTTATGCAAGGTGTAAACGTTTAACTTTGCGTAACAATCAAAGGCATCTTCCTCGCCTTTTGTTTCATAAATTCCCACCATCAAACTATCAAAAAAATCATACCTTTTTCCTGATGTTATCCCATACACACGATTTGTATCGTTGGGATAAAATTCGCACCTTTCGGGGTACTCATGTAAGGTTTTTGGAATACAAGCCGAAAGAAAGAGACAAGTAAGGGAAAAAATAGGTTTCATAAATTTAGGAATAATTTATTGTGGTTAAACTGAGTTGTTCTATTTATTAACCCATTCTCCCCACCGTTTACCGCTTTTGTTACCTCTTTTACATTGCTTGCCGAAGTTCCCTTATCAGCACTTTTATTAACATTTGCCTCGCGCCAATACCAACCTGCGGAATCAGCAATTAGGAATGGGTCAATACCGACTAATTCCCAATTATTGTCAACGGTTAAATCTCTATCTACATATAAACTATATTTGCTGTAGTTAATTCGACCTGTCAAGTGAAGCAAACCTCTGCCAATAAACTGTATTCCATCCCCATCTTCTGTGTTTAAAAGTCCCTCATTTCCTTCATAGCCTATACCACTAGGAACTTCACTAAAAGTTGTAAAATAAGCCGTTTCTTGTGAAACTTGTGCAAAAAAGTGCGCAATCCTTAAAGGCGTGTTTATTTCATATTTCCCTAACATTTCTTTTATTGCATTTATCGTAAGATTAGCATTCCTCCTTGCTACTGCTTGAATTCTTTCATTTGTCCTAACAGCCCCAGTTAGGTTTAGTATATCATCAATTGTTATGCTTTCGTACGAAGTAGCAAGTTTACTAGATGGATAAGGATAACTAAATCCGCTAATCTTACTAAGCAAAGTTCGTAGTTCTATTGATGCCGCTGTGTTTATCTTATCATAAGGGCTTATATCATCGTGATTGCCGAGTTGAGTTATTTTATATATTTCCTTCAAGTCTTGTAATAATTTCTCAAGGCTTTGAATTTGCACCTTTGTATGGTAAATGGGATAACCGTTATCCAATGAAGTTGTATAAGGTTTGGCTATTATTCCAATAGAAATACAACCTATTTCATTCTTGCCTTTTACCCCAAAGTATGCTTCTGATTGAACAGAAATTGGCCTGCCTTCGTAAACCTTTCCGTTTACCCCAATAATAAAATGATATTGAATATCACACAAAAAAAGGTTACTCATCGCATGAACTTGTTGTTCTTTTACAATGGTTCTATCATCATTAGAACTATTGTTCGTTATGCTGTGAGTAATAGCTCTCTTATACCAATTTTTCAAAGCAGAAGTTGGGTTCTTTTTTCTCTCTGCTTGAGTTAGATAAGAAATATAATTTCTTTCTTTAGGACAGTTAGCATTCCAATCCTCTCTTGGTATAAATAAATTACTATGTAACTGTACGTGTCGACCTTTGGTATTGTAAGGATAACGTGGATGGTCATCTAATCCTTGGCAATGCGCTTTTTTTAGCATAAATTATTTTGTAATTAAGTATAGTTGATAGAGTATAGTTTATTCATCATCATAAAATCAGCCCTCTATAGTCTGCTTTGTAGTATAGTGCTATTATTATAACAATAAACACGCCCCACTAAAACAGGTTTTAACAGTTCCAACTTGTAGGCATTTCATCAAACCTCATTTGAGAAATACCTACAAGCAGTGCAAAACGCAACAAACGAAATGTTTTTCGTAAGCGTTTCATTTTCCATGCGATTAAACAAGCTGCGTAGGCGGTGTATTTGCATCACTTCCGTTGTCTGTATCAGATGGTGTATTTGAGTTGTTCCCGTTGCCACTTGAGGTAGCTAACACAATAGATTGGTCTATTACTTGAAACAAACGAGCTAAACCACTCGGCACGTCGGCTTGTGCAAAGGTAACTTTCATCTTAAGTTGAATCCTACTATCTGTTTGCTCTCTCAAAATCGCGGACATTGCGGTTCTATTGCCATCTAAATAAAGCAAATCGCCGCCTACTGTTCGTAACTGTGAACGAGCCAAGCCTGAACTTTGTGTATCCGAGATTTCTACCCCAAAATCTATTTGTGCATCTTTTACCTGCAACAAGGGAATAGGTATCAACGACAACAAAGGCACTTGAATCGTAACTGTTTGTGGGGCTTCACCTATTGCTTGTTTTTGATAGGTGAAGGTAATCATACGCATTGCGCCGAAATTATCGCCTGCCTGACCGTTCACAAAGCCCACATTTTCAATAAATTCCGCGCTTGCTTGGGCAGCAATCGTGTCGGCTTGTATCAAAGCCAGCATCGGACCTGCCAAAATTTCGCCAAACGGCAAGGGATTTGTCGGCATGATATTTCCTAATTTTTAAGCTGATGAATGTGCTTCAACAGGGGGAACTGCATAATGGTCGCGCAAAGTTAACTGCATTTCTATGGTAGAAATGCGACTTTCGGGAATCCCTTCTAGTTCGGCATTGGTAACAGCTATTAAGGTTTCGCCCTCTTCATTTCTTTCTAACAGCGAAAACCTGAGTGCTAATTGAACCGTTTGCATTTCTATCCTTCTCACAGGAAAATCCTTCAATATTGCATCACTCGCATAAACCGCAAGTTGTTTTGCCGCGTATCTATCTGCGAAGGTGTGCGCCTCTACTATACCTTCCAAAATGTTCCCTATCGTTTCATTTAATTTAGACATACAACAATTTTATTGAGGAACGGCTCTTACTGCATTTTCTAAAATGCCCAATACTTTTGCCAAACCTGCGGGCATATCGTCTTGTACAGCTCTTACATGGACATTCATGGTTGCCTCTGTTTGATAACGAGAAGAGCGAGAAGAGGTTGAACTGTGTTTTGCCGATAAAGAACCTTTAAAACCTACATTAACAGGCATTACCCAAGCAGGCATATTGCCTATACCTGCACCGCCCGAATAGCTAAAATCAACGGTGTTGTTGGCTGTAAAATCTTTCTTTGTTTCTTCTGTAATTTTTACCATAAAATCTATGGTCATTTCATCAATGCGCAGGTAAGGAATGGGCAAAATAGTAAGAATCGGAACAGTTAGGCTGACGTTTCTTGTTCCAGTAGTCTCCTCATCATCATGCGCAACATAAGTAAAGGTAATAGTCCGAATTTCTCCCATACTAACACTCGCTGCATTTGTAGTGCCTGTTGAGGGAGTAGGAGTTAGTACGTTTAAATTCGTTTCATTGAATCCCATGAGTTGAATAAACTCTAGGGTAGAGCGAGCTGCAAGAGCTTGTGCTTCGATTGCCGCTTTCAAGGGACCGCCAATGATGTTTGCAAAGGGCAGTTCCGTCAAAATTCTCGTTACATAACCAGGCATAACCTAAAAAAGTTAAAAGTAAAAAAAAAAATCAAAGTAAAAGCAAAAAAGCGCGTAAACTTCCCTTATACAAGAGGAAATTCACTCGCTTTCTAATAAAAAGGGAATAAACAAGACGCGAATATTACCCCCCCCTATTATTACATATATTGAATTAAATGTTTTCATTTTTGGTTCTTTTTATTTTGCTTTTGATATTACAAATATTAGTAGGATTTGCATTTTGTTATGCAGGAATTTTCCAGGAAAATTGCAGAAATTTTAATACAAAGTTTTGTTCTTAATTCAGCCGAATCTACACAACCAGCATTTTGAAATAGCACTTGTGTAGATTCGGCTGAATTTAAAAAAGGGGAAGTCCCTAATGATAAATGTTTTAAATTTCCAAAATATAGTTTAATGCGCCTCCAACCAATTTTCCCCCGTTCCAACTTCCACTTCCATTTTTACCCCAAGCTGAATGGCGTTTTCCATTTCTTGGCGAACTATTTCTTTTACCTGCTCCAATTCACTGCGTAACACATCAAATACCAACTCATCATGTACTTGTAAAACCATTTTGGATTGTAACTTTGCGGCTTGAAAAGCGCGATGTACCTGAATCATAGCGAGTTTTACAATGTCGGCTGCAGTTCCTTGAATGGGTGAGTTGATAGCATTTCTTTCGGCAAAACCGCGTACCGTTGCATTTTGAGAATGAATATCGTTTAAATGCCTACGTCTGCCAGAATGTGTTTGAACATAACCCGTAGCGCGCGCATCTTCAATACATTTGTCCATAAATGCTTTGACCGTAGGATATTCTTTAAAATAATTGTCAATGATTTCCTTTGCCTCGGAGCGCGAAACGTGCAGTCTTTGCGATAAACCAAAAGCCGAAATCCCATAAATAATCCCGAAATTCACCATTTTGGCTTTGCTGCGCATTTCAGAAGTTACCTCTTCCATCGGTACGCCAAAAACTTTGGAAGCAGTCGTGCGGTGAATGTCAATGTGATGATTGAAGGCTGCAATCATGTCTTTGTCTTGGCTAAAAGCCGCCATGATGCGCAATTCTACTTGCGAATAATCGGCAGAAACTAAAATATGCTCGCTATTACGCGGGATGAAGCCCTTTCGCACCTCTTTTCCATCGTCCGTTTTAATCGGAATATTTTGTAAATTAGGATTTACTGAAGCAAGGCGACCCGTAACGGCAACCGATTGGCTAAAAGTCGTATGCACCCTGCCTGTTTTCTCGTTAATTAGCAAAGGTAGGGCATCTACATACGTAGATTTCAATTTTTTTAAGCCTCTGTATCTCAATACAATCACAGGAAATTCATGCTTTGCCGCCAATTCCAACAACACTTCCTCATCGGTAGAATATTGCCCTGTCTTGGTTTTTTTACCTTTCCCTAATTTTAGGTGGTCAAACATAATTTCCCCTAACTGCGCAGGTGAATTGATGTTAAATTTCATGCCTGCCTGCTTGTGAATTTCCTTTTCCAATTCGTCAAGCCGCACCTCCAAATCTTTGGAATAATCGTTAAGTGCTTGTTTATCAATCTTTATTCCTTCATATTCCATATCAGCAAGCACAGGCATTAAAGGCATTTCTACTTGCTCAAAAATGAAATTACCCTTTACTTTCTCTTTCAATAATTCATACAAACGAAAAGTAACATCGGCATCTTCGGCAGCATATTCTTTGATTAATTCAAGGGGAACATCGCGCATAGAAAGCTGATTTTTGCCTTTTTTGCCTATCAATGTAGTAATCGAAATTGGATCATATTGCAATAAATTCCGCGCCATATCGTCCATGCCATGCTTTCCTTCGGGATAAATGACGTAGTGCGCCAACATCGTGTCAAATAATTTCCCTTGTACTAAAATGCCATAATTGCGCAGCACTTGCATATCATATTTTAGGTTTTGCCCTATTTTTATGATGTTCTGATGATTCCAAAAAGGAAGGAATAGTTCACAAATTTCTTTTGCTTTTTCAAAATTGGCAGGAACGGGTAAATAAAATGCTTTGCCGCTTTCCATCGAAAAAGACATTCCCACTAATTCTGCAGATAAAACGTCTAATGAAGTCGTTTCTGTGTCGAAAGCAACGGCTTCGGTTTGCAAGAGCTTTTCGAGCAACTGCTTGCAGGCTTCTTCGCCCTCAATTAATTGATATTCATGGGGATAAGTATCGGCAGTGGTAAACAAAGAAGGGAAATTTTGGAGCGATTCTTCCGCCGTAGTTTCCGATTTTTTTAAATTTTGTTGAGGCACATATCCGCCCACAGGATTACCAAATAAATCCATTTGCGTGGCAGGACCTACGGGATTAAAGCGGCTATTCATGAGTTTATTGCTCAAGGTTCTAAACTCCAACTCTACCAATAATGGCAGCAGTTTTTCCATATTGGCAGGGGTAAGTTTGAATTTCTCTAAGTCATATTCACTCAAATCCATGTCCGTTTTAATCGTTGCTAAATGCTTAGAAAGCAGTCCTTTATCTGCATTTTCTTGCACACTTTGGCGAATGGCATTTTTCGTGATTTTATCCGCATTGGCAATGATATCTTCTACCGAACCAAATTCTAAAATAAGCGAAAGTGCTGTTTTTTCTCCCACTTTAGGAATACCTGGAATATTATCAACAGCATCTCCCATCAAGCCCAAATAATCCACAATTCTTTCGGGAGGGATGCCAAATTTTTCAATGACTTTTGCTCTATCATACACATCGTAACCCGTTTCTTTGGTCGAAGGGCGATACAAGAACACATTACTTTTTACGAGTTGCGCATAATCTTTGTCAGGCGTAACCATATATACATCATACTCGCCTTCGGGCAAAGTTGTGGCAAGCGTACCTATAATATCATCGGCTTCGAAGCCATCTTTTTTCAAGGCTGGAATTTCTAATGCCTCCAACATTTTATAAGCATAAGGAATTGCTGCACTCAAATCTTCGGGTGTTTCTTCACGATGCGCCTTATATTGCTCATACTCAATGTGTCGGAAAGTTGGGGCAGAAGTATCGAAAGCTACCGCGAGGTGCGTAGGGTCTTCCTTTGTAATAATATCCAAGAGGGTATTGGTAAAGCCAAAAATCGCGGAGGTATTAAAACCCTTAGAGGTTTTGCGCGGATTTTTAGCAAATGCAAAATGAGCGCGATACAAAATCGCCAAAGCATCTAGGAGAAATAATTTTTTTTTCATGGATATGCCAAATCTTTTGGCAAAGGTAGAAATTTTTTCTGGGGCTTGCAAGGAGATAACGCTACAATAAAGCCCAAAACTATCCGAAAAATAGGCTCATGTAACCCCATAAAACTTCGTAGATGCACTGTTATTTTCAAAGAGATTCCATTGCCACGTAACAACAGAAACAAGCAGCCTAATTTTTTATCCATAATTTCCCTTTCCATTTTATACAAGCCAAAATTTATCTTAACTTTGCGGCAGTTATCGAAGGCTTTTGTTTGAGATAACCATTTCACTCATAACCGCTAAAAAAATTACCATGTACGAACCGTTTTACGAAAAGCTGCGCGGCGAATTAGATGCTATTCGAGAGGCTGGCTTATTTAAAACAGAGCGTGTGATTACAACACCTCAAGGTGCTGATATTCAAGTTGCTACTGGGCAAAAAGTGATTAACTTTTGTGCTAACAATTATTTGGGTTTGTCTGCCAATCGTAAGGTGATAAATGCCGCCAAAAAAGCGATTGATTCGCATGGTTTTGGACTGTCTTCTGTGCGTTTTATTTGTGGCACGCAAGATATTCACCGCACTTTGGAGCAAAAAATTGCCGAATTTTTACATACAGAAGACACCATTTTATATGCTGCCGCTTTTGATGCAAATGGAGGCGTATTTGAGCCTTTATTTGATGCCGAAGATGCCATTATTTCCGATGAATTAAACCATGCAAGTATCATTGATGGTGTGCGTTTGTGTAAGGCGCAAAGGCTTCGTTATAAGCACAATAACATGGAAGAGTTGGAAAAATGTTTGCAAGAAACGCAACATTTAAGAAACCGAATCATTGTTACTGATGGCGTTTTTTCGATGGACGGAACGATTGCACAGTTGGACAAAATTAGGGACTTAGCAGATAAATATAAGGCACTTATCATGGTTGATGAATGTCATGCTACAGGATTTGTGGGCAAAACAGGGCGCGGAAGCATAGAACATTGTGGCGTTTTGGGTAAAATTGACATTATCACAGGCACTTTGGGCAAAGCCTTGGGCGGAGCTTCGGGCGGATTTACTACGGGACGCAAAGAAGTGATTGATATGTTGCGTCAACGTTCACGCCCTTATTTGTTTTCTAATACGGTTGCACCTTCGATTGTAGGGGCGAGTTTGGCTGTTTTTGAAATGTTGTCTAGCACCACTGATTTGCGCGACAAATTGGAAAAAAACACCTTATATTTTAGAGAAAAAATGACAAAAGCGGGCTTTGACA
>JBJXHA010000109.1:0-7934 GCA_046160275.1 Bacteroidia bacterium
GTATCAGTGAACAATTATCAGTGAACAATTAACAGTAAACAGTCATCAGATGTAAAGACTTAATTATCAAGCAAATACATTTTTGAAATTAGTAACTTATTTTGTTCGCATTACTTACACAGGTAAATACTCAAAAAAAGGAAATAAATAATTTTTATCCAAATGTACAAACAACCTGCGTAAATCCAGTACAGGGATTTACGCAGGAAATCCCTACATAAATTGAAAATCAAATTCCCAAGCGTGGACGCTTGAGAATTTGATTTTCAAGGAGCGTCCACGCTCGTATGTTCAGTTATCTTATGTTTTTGGGGGAAATATTTATTCAAACAATTACTTAATGCACCAAAATTAAGGGAGAAGGCGTAAAAGTTAAAATAAAAATGGCAATTGCCAGCCACCCTAACACTTTGCGTTTTATGTCTAATTTATGTTCAAATAAGGCAGGTGGATGGTCTAAACCAATGAATCTCACCCCCATAAAGGCATATAGCAACCAAATAAAATTAGGCTGTATCGTTGGATATTGATAAAAAATGATGCCTTGCACCGCAACTAGCGTTAGCGCAATTACAAAAACCTTATACGCAGGTGGGAATTTGAGGGTAATGTTCAAAACAAAAACTAAGAACATCATGTAGAAGCCAAGTTGTAGGTAAGTTTCTTTAAAATGAGTCAAATCTACAAAGCCTGTCCCCCCCACTAATAATAACAATACAACGGTAATTCGAGCAATCCTTCCTGCTCTTTCTATGCCAAACAATCCATACATGACATGCCCTCCGTCTAATTGTCCCATAGGCAATAAGTTGAGTGCCGTAAAAAAGAGGGTCAAAAAGCCTACAAATAAGTAAGGATAATGCAATAATTCGAAATGAGAAGGATAATAGGCTTCATTATGTGGCACAATTTTACGCAAAATGGATAACAGTAAGTTATTACCTACCTTCAAATAGCTTTGCTCTTGCTTGGGGTGTAGCATATTTTGCTCCACAATATAAGCCTCTTGCACCGCTTCGCTTGGTACTTTTCCTTCAAACACATCAATTCTGTGATACTCAGGGTGAATCGGCATGATGTACGCATTAGGTTCAGGCAGACTTATCAAACCATATACAATCAACCCAACAGAAACAACAAAACCTGCCAATGGTCCCGCAATCCCTACATCAAAGAATTTTTTTGTACTATCAGGAATTTCACGCAAACGAATCAACGCCCCAAAAGAACCAATATTGAACATTCCCGGAATCGGAATAAAAATGGGAATATAATAGGGTAAGGAAGTTTTTATACGATAATAAACAGAAGTGAAGTAATGCCCAAACTCATGCACCGTCAAAAAAAGCAAAAATGACAAAGAATAAGCAAATCCCTCTGCAAAATCTTTCCATGTTAATAGGTGTTCGGGGGCAATTTTGAAGCCCCAAGCAAACCAAATTTTTCCTGTTACGTTTTCTGCACCCGCTAAGGTGGTTGTAATCAGGGTTAAAATAAACAATAGGAGATGAATAAGGTATGTTTTAATGCTATGTTTCACAAATAAAGAGAGATAAAGAGAATGGCTATAAAATATGACTAAAAAATAGCATATTCATTACAAAAAGCTGTATATTTGAACACTTTTGCAAAGATACAAAAAATCTTGGGAGAATCGGGATTTTTATACATTTTGTATGTTATCTTCTTTGCAAAAAAACCTTCTAATTTCCTTTAACTAAGCTAAAAGTGGAGCAAAACAAATGAAAAAGTACTTTTTATTGGGATGTATTTGCCTTTTTATGGGTATTCTTAAGGCGCAGCCTGTTTATTTTGACATTAAAAAAGAGGCGTATAATTGGTCAGTTGGGTTGACTGGAGGAAGCGGTATTGTCTTTGGGGACATTGCTTTTAAGCCGGGTTATCAATTCGGGTTGATGGCAAAAAAAACGCACAGACCTTGGTTGGATTTGAGACTGGGAGTAGGAATGTTCAATTACACAGGAATAGACGCAGATGTCCAAAATATTAAGAAGAACAATGTATTGAATGGGGAAATGGTGGCGGATTATAGAAATAAGCCCTTTTATTTTAACTATCAAACAAGTGGCTTAGAGGCAAATGTCGCAGCTCGCCTAAAACCTATTCAAATGTTTAACAAAAAATACGAAAAGGCATTTGATATAGGCGTACTTGTAGGTTTGGGTATTTCTGCCTTTGAAACCAAAATGGATTTATTGGGGTCAAACAATCAAACTTATGCTTTTACAAACGGAATGTCGTTGGCAGAGGTTACAAAACTGTTAGACAAAAAGTACGAAACTTTAGGACAAATAGACGATACAAAAGTGATTTTTGGGCGATATATGCGCACTTCTTATTTATTGGGAGGGGTAAATTTCCGATTTGCGCTAAATGAGCGTATGGCTTTAGGCTTAGATGTGCTTGCAAAATACACGGGTTCTGATTTGATAGATGGGCAGCAATGGAAATTTGACGGCAATCTTTCTGAAAGCAGAGATATGTTACTACAGTCAGGAATCACGATTGAATATATGTTTGGGAAGTAAAGAGACTGTCCCAAAAGGCTAATTTACAAAAAACATGATTCATTGTAATCGTTTTTTATTATGTTCTATATAAAAAGTTCGGAACTCTTTGAGTTCCGAACTTTTTATATAGCCTCATTTTATAGTGCAGGCTCTTCGCCATCACCTACATCAAGTCCTTCAAAATCAGCAGGTTTACCTTCTACCGATTGCAAAATTCCTTTTTGTGCCATGATTTTGCCTTCTACTTCTTTCATAAATTCTGGGCGTTCAAGCAACAATCTTTTTACTGCATCACGGCCTTGTCCTAGCTTGTCTTTTTCATAACTAAACCAAGAACCTGCTTTATTTATGATGTTCAGCTCAACCGCTAAGTCAATTACTTCCCCTACGCGAGAAATTCCTTCGCCAAACATAATGTCAAATTCTGCTTGTTTGAAAGGAGGTGCGCATTTATTTTTCACGACTTTTACTTTCACACGATTTCCGATATTGTCTGTTCCTTCTTTGATTTGGTTTGTACGGCGAATGTCAATACGAACAGAAGCATAGAACTTCAAGGCATTTCCCCCCGTAGTTGTTTCAGGATTACCAAACATTACCCCAATCTTATCGCGCAACTGGTTGATGAAGATGCAACAACAATTAGTACGGCTGATAATAGAAGTCATTTTACGAAGTGCTTGCGACATCAAACGTGCTTGCAAACCCATTTTAGAATCTCCCATTTCTCCCTCAATCTCCGCTTTAGGCGTAAGTGCTGCCACAGAGTCAATAACAATAACGTCTATCGCACCAGAACGAATCAAATGCTCAGTAATTTCAAGGGCTTGTTCGCCATGATCTGGTTGGGAAACAAACAAATTATCCGTATCAATGCCTAATTTTTGTGCATATACACTGTCAAATGCGTGTTCTGCATCAATAAAAGCAGCCAAACCTCCTTTTTTTTGTGCTTCTGCAATAATATGTAAAGCTAAGGTCGTTTTCCCTGAAGATTCTGGCCCATAAATTTCTACTACACGACCTCTTGGCACGCCCCCAATTCCCAAGGCAATGTCACAAGTTAATGAGCCTGTCGAAATTGCTTCTATCTCTAAGTCGGGCTTATCGCTCAAACGCATCACAGTCCCTTTGCCATACGTTTTTTCTAATTTATCAACGGTAGAAAGGAGCGACTTCATTTTCTCCGTTTTCAAGTCTTTTACGTCTTTCTCTTTAGACATACTTATAATGATTTAATAGGTTAATGAAATAAATTGGATTAAGGAAACATAGCCTTTAACGGTGGCATATCGTTTATGGTTACAAAGTTATAAAACTTTTTTAGTAATTCCAAATAAAAAAGCTAAAAAATGCGATTTTTTTGCAAAAAATAGTTAAATTATTTAGCAAATAACTGCATTAGCCGCCTAACTCTTTCTTTCTCTTTTCAATGTTTAGCCCTTTCGCGCCTGCTTTAATCGCTTTTTCCCACTGTGCAGTAGCTTCTCCTTTTTTGTTCATTTTGAACAAAGTATCTCCTGATAGTTGCAAAATCTCGGCAGAAGGATTTCCCAAATTAATGGCTTTTTCAAGGCTTTCATTTGCCGAAACAAAATTGTTTTGAGCGTAAAAAACGCGCGCTTGCGTCAACAAATAATCTGTACGATTAGGCTGAATTGTCAAAGCCTTCGTTATCCATTCTTGCGCTTTTACCAGATTTTCATTGCCTTGTCCCAATAAAAAGTTGGCATATACGTGCATCAATATATCCCCTTGTGGATATTTTTTTAGGGCATCTTCTAAGCCTTTTTGCGCCTCTGCGGTACGTTTCGCGCCTATTTTTGCCTCTGCCAAACTAGCTTCTGCCATCATCAACATTTCTATATTTGAACTACGTTTACGCAATTTATCAAAACTCGAAATAGCCGCATCATAATACTCAAGTCTTAGGTTGGAAATCCCATAGTAAAATTGAATCATGTCATTGCTTGGATAATATTCGAGGGCATCTCCCGCATCAGAAAGCAAGCGCATATAATTTTCGGTGTCATTACTTTCCCTTAATAATTTTATCCATAATTTGTCATTTCTTGGGTCAGCAAGAAGCGACTTTTTATACATTGACCAAGCCGAATCTTGTTGATTATCAAGGTGATAAATATCTCCTTGTAATTCATTTGCTTCGGGCGTATTGGGGTGTATTTTTGCAATAATTTTAATTAATCGTCTCACTCTGTCTGCTACTTCTTTGTCAGCATATTCTTTCATCAGGTTCTGCACAATGTTCAACTTACCTTTTACAGGCGTTTCGGCATTTTCAAAAGTTCTAAACAAATACTTATCCGATTCTTGCATATTATCCATTTGTTTGTAATAATCGGCAAGCGAAATCAAGGCGAGCGGGTCGCTAGGCTGCACTTTTAGCAAACTTTTTAATACTTCAATTGCCTCTTTATTTTTGCCTTGTTTTGACAACAACTGATACTTATAATGATAATATTCCGTTTTGGCGGGATTGCTTTTCATTAATTTATCCAACATCGCCGTAGCATCGTCATATTTTTCGGTATCTTCATATAGCTTAAATTTCTCTAAAATAATGAGTTCATCATAGCCAAATTTTGTTTCAATTTGTTGATAGATAGCAATGGCTTTGTCATAACTGGTTGTTTTTTTATACAAATCAGCCAAAACAAAATAGGTGTCTTTTTGAGTTGAAAACCTTTGATTTAGCGCAGTTTGTACGCGAATGGCATTCTCAAAATCGCCCTTCATTTTATAAGCATCAACGACCGTAACATAATACCAATAATTTTCGGCATCATATTTTAATGCCTCTTCTCCCATGAGAATCGCCTCCTCAAAATCCTTTTTATCCGCCCCAACCTCTAAGGCAAGTTTCGCAATGTTATACATCGAAGCATGATGTTTTGGGTCAGCTTTTAGCACTTGCTTAAACAACTCCTTCGCTACTTTGGCATCACCCGCAATCATTTCTGTGCAAGCATCAATGAACAAACCGCTCACATCTTCAGCCGCATTTTTACTGTCTGTGGGCTTTGCCTCAATCTTTTTCTCCTCCTTCTTTGCTGTAGTTTGACTATTTTGTGTCGTTTTACAAGCATACAAACTTAGGCAGGCTAACAATGTATAAAAAAATGTATATTTCATGGGATTATGATACTTTTGTTTTAGGGATAATGGGCTATTTTTATTTTCTTTTAGACCTACGCAGACTTATTCAAGCTCACGTAGGTCTCATTTTTTTTTTACACTTTCGAAAAATCGCCTAAATCGGGGCTGGCTGCACTTAAGGTATAAGCTGTGTTTGAGCCAAGCATTGCATGATTTAATACGGCATTGCGAACTACTGATTTTTCACGAATCGCGGAGTTTTTAATCACCGAATTTTCAATTACGCAGTTATCGCCTAAAGAAGCGTTTGGACCTACTACGCTATTGATAAGTTTTACATTTTTGCCAATAAAACAAGGCTGAATTACTACGGAATTTTCATTTGATAAGGAACTATCTATCAAAATTTTGCCTTTGGCGTGTTCAAAACCTAATACTTTTCCTGTGGTATCTAGTACTTGGGCTTTGTTGCCACAATCCATCCATTCTTTTACTTCGCCTGGGACAAATTTCGCGCCCTTATTTTTCAAATTGTCTAGCGCGTTTGTCAGTTGATATTCGCCCTTGTCTTTGATGTCATTGTCAAGCAAATACTGAATTTCTGCTGATAAAGCCGCCCCATCTTTAAAATAATAAATGCCGATGATCGCCAAATCCGAAACAAATTCTTGTGGCTTCTCTACCATTGCATTAATGATGCCGCTTTCATCTAAGGTAACAACCCCATAGGCACGCGGGTCTTCTACTCTTTTCACCCAAATTGCGCCATCTTTTTCCTTATCTAATTGAAAATCAGCGGTAAACAGCGTATCTGCAAAAGCTACAATCACTTCGCCATCTAAGCTATCTTTTGCCTGCCAAATCGCGTGTGCTGTGCCGAGCGGCTGTGTTTGATAGTAAATTTTGCCACGCGCCCCTAGTTTCTCCGCCACTGCCAGCAAATTATCTTCTGCCTCTTTGCCAAAATCCCCAATAATGTAAGCAATCTCTTCGATTTTTCCATTATAAATCTCGGCGATGTCTTCTACCAAACGTTGAACAATCGGTTTACCTGCAACGTGCAATAATGGCTTTGGTGTAACCAAAGTATGCGGGCGCAAGCGTGTGCCTCTACCCGCCATTGGAACAATAATTTTCATATCTTTAATTTCAAAAAAAGTCGATTCCTAATTTTTCCCAAAAATAGGGCTAATTTTAGGATTGCGCAAAAAAATTAGGTACTCTCTCTCTCTTTTTCTAACTTTATAGGAAAATAAGAGGACATTTCTTTTTTGTTTATACCTGTGTTTATTCATTTTAAAGCCAAACTTTTTCCTTTGAGCGCGAGTTTACTTTACAGGCTAAGAAGCAATAGAAGTATAAACATATCTGCTCATGAATTTCCTCCAATCCCTTCATCACACTTCACTACGCCTAAGTTATCGCTTAGAAAAAGAGGTAATGTTAGATGTATTTAAAGGCTCTGCCTTACATGGTGTGATGGGCTACGCACTCAAAGCACATACTGAGATGTATCAGGCAATTTTTGAATACAAAGCCCCCGCCGACCATCCTTTGGCGCGGCGATATGCCAACGCACTACCATATCGGCAAAACTGCAACTTTGAGGTATGGGAAATATCAACTTGAGTATGGGGGGTGAGTGTGCTATATTAGAGGGGTGGAGGGGTAGTAAAGGAAATTCTCTTATGTTTTTCAACCTTTGCTAAAACAGGGGTTTACGCAGGAAATTCCCTACAAATCAATAAATCATGATACAATGTAGAGGTGTTCTGCGTACACCAAAAATTTGAAAGAATTTAATTTAATTTACAGTGGCGCAAGTAGCTTATAAAAATAAAAGTAACGGAAAGTCGCTTGGAGGGCGGCAAGCCTAATTCTTGCAAAAATTGGTTGTGTAGCTTGGCGGACTTTTAGCTCAATTGCCACCAAACAACGCAAACCTCTGTGGAAAAATAACATATCCACAAAGTACTCTTTTTCATTGTATTCCAATCTGTATTGGTTGCCGATAAATGAAAAACCGTTGCCTAACTCCAAAATAAAGTTTCTAATTTTGGCGACTAGCCTATTTTCTAATTCCAACTCTTTTAGAGGTTCTGTAATTCCTAAAAATCCCAAATTATAGGAGCTTTTAAATACCTCATTAGCATAATCGGCATGAATTTGTGGGTAGTCCTTCAAATGTAATGCTAACTAAAACCTGTAGCGGCTGCTTTAGCTGCCGCAAAAGCGCAAAAACGAAGTTTTTGCAAGTTATCGGGCAGCTAAAGCAGCCCGTACAGC
>JBJXHA010000110.1:0-7723 GCA_046160275.1 Bacteroidia bacterium
ACAACGGAAGCCTTCGCTTGAAGCGAAGGCTTCCGTATTGTGTGAATGTTTTTTGTATAAAAAAACGATATTCCCTACCTTTTGCGGCAGCCTCTCATATAAATGCGTCTTTTTTAATCAAAATAAATGGTGGTAGTTTCCGCGCAAATTAATGTTCGGCAGTGCTGTGTTCGACTCGTCTTATCACGCCCATCCCCTTTGCCGTATCTTTGCCGATCCCCAAGTATTCGGGCAGCAGCAAATTCGTTTTAAAAGCCAATTCAAAAGCAAGGACTTCGTGGTCATTGCTGCGCATTCGTTCAAACTTCGGGTAATCCGTCAACTTCACCTCCAAGCGATAAGGGCGCGGATAAGGTGCGTGAATTGCTTTTTGATAGGCAATCAGGTGATTTGCCACCCTTTCCTCCAAAAAAGCCGCGATTGCATGATGTGTAGCGAGTTTTTTATATTCCAAATACTTTTCAGGATTCAGCGCAATATAATTGCTGACCTTATATTCAAAGTCCAAAGTAGGCGACATTACAAACGGAAACTCCTCAAACTTACAACTTTCAACCCGAAAAGGCACCTCTTTTTGATACAAATTCAAACTTCGCGGCATCGCATAAAAAAACTGCATCACCTCCTCGCGCACCGCGTCAGCCATACACAACACAATATACCTACCATTTACCACCTTATACTGCACAAAGGCATAGCGATTATGCACCCGATGATTCCCCTCATCTCTAAAATGATTATGAAACCAATCATCTTTTTCAAACTCGCGCAACTGAATAAACGCCGAGCGAAACGCATAAATCGAGGGCTTGGCATCGCCAAGATCTAAAGAGAGTGTGATGAGGGGGTTGTGCATAATAATATTTTATTGGCAGTAAAAACGTTTAAATAACGCTAACTATACAATTGAAAGCTCCCGCTCAACATAATGCTTTATCCATCTCAGCATATTAAATACTTGCAATAAATCGTCTTCTTCTGTCGCATCAAAGCGTTTAATCGCATAACTTTTGCCTTCTAACACAGTAAATCGCCAGCTTGCTCCTACTAAATAAACGCCAAAAATAGGATTTTCGCTTGGATTTAAGGCTTGTGCTGCTAACATAGCCGACAACAACTGAGCGCGAGCATCTGCCTTTCCTCCTTGCTCCTGCTTGTATTCATGCAAAAAGAAATAAGGCGTGCTTGGCTTTTCCCACCCTTTTGCAACTAACATATCTACCACTCCCCCAATTTCGTACTCCCCAACCACAGCAGAAAAACTACGTTGATAAAAGGCATTATAAGTATGCTTTTTACCATAATGAACCAAGTGCATTAGCGGCGCAATGAAGTGCATTTTCAACTCATCCTCATTCCAGTTTTCATTCAAACTTATCAAATCCTCGCGCAGCGATTCCAACTCCGCTATTTCTAGCAAGTTCAACTCCTCAGTTGCAGCCAACCAAGCAGCTAAACTTGGCAACATAGGCACAGGCAACACACCAAAAGTGGAATGAACATCTTGAGTATCCCAAGTCCCAAACGATTTCATAAACAATAATTAAAACACAAAGATAACAAAAAACGCAAGCAAACGCAAGTTTTCTTAAGCAGGTTTTAAGCGACCGTAGCCCACGCGGGTTTTGGCACCGATACCGAGGTTTATTAAAATGAGTTTGAATAATTCGAGCTTGTCTTTTGGCTCAATAGCTATATTTTCAATTTCTGTTTTTTGCAATAAAAACTGAAATTGGATTTTAACATTAGGACGTATTTTTAAAAAAGGAATTGGGATAGGTTGAGAAAACTCGCTGCCCGCTTTCACATTTCCTTGCTCATCTTTTTTTATATGTGGAGTTATATAATCTATATCCAAAAAAAGCGAGCCATTAATAACTTCGCATGGATATGCATCAAGGAAAATATCGCGTTTATAAGCATTGTCAAGGCGCGGTATATTATCCTCATTATCCTCTGAGCTTGTGCCAAAAACACCTTCCTCCAAAGCTAAAATTTGCACATTATTATTCAGGTTCAGTTTTAACTCCTGCGCAATTTGTAAGAGATACTTTTGCTTATTCTCCACAATCACTTCTAGTCGTTTTTGGGCTTTCTTTTCTTTTTCCGTTTTATCTTCCTTTAGCATCAACTTTTCCAATCGCTTTGCGTCTTGCCCCCAAAAAGCAGAACGTAAAGCACCTTTGACAGAGGAAGCAGGGAGGTAAGGCAAACCTGTCGTATAATCAAAAGCGAACCCTAACTTAATTTCGCCTTCTACGCCTATCGAATGATTGATACCTAAACCCGTAGTAAAGCCAGGATAAGTAGTTTTCATCACAAACCCATCTGCCCCTAACACCTTAAAATATTCGTTTGCAAATACTTTGTCAAGAGCTGTGTTACAAATGTTTTTGCGCTTTTCTTCCAGCATTAATTTTTTCTCTGCCGATTTGATTTCCTCTAGTGTTACCTCTTGTAAGTTAGCAAAGAAATCTTTATAAAATAACCAACCAATATTATTTTGCATCATATTACTTTATTTTTTAGCATCTGTTTCGGGATAAGTACGCAAAATAAGCTTAAGTGCGATAGCAATATTCTCAACACGCGCCTGCAAACGCCTAAATTTAGCGGGGTTATTTTTTTTTAGCAAACGAGCAGTTTCAAATAGTGTGTCTTTTTGGTCAGTTCCTAAAAAAGTAGTTTCTTCCTTTGTCAGCGTCCCCCAAATAACTGCTAATATCTTACTTCTATCTTCATCAGCTCCACCTTTAGCGGAATAAAACGCTAGTGTAGGTAGTAAACCTGATTGCATGATACTTGCTCCCATCGCAGCGACATAGCCTTTGAATACCTTTTGAACACTTTGGTTTTTGAGCAGATGTTTTTGTACTTGCTCATCTATTGTATTAAAATAATCTTCAATTTTTTTCATAATTCCCATGTAGTTAGAATTGATTAAAAGAACATTGTCCGTACCCAATCGTAGCATTTCCGCCAAGTTGCACGAGACGTTCTGTTAGCTTTGCTATATTTTTTTCTTGCGCCACCCAATCTTGCGGTTTAGCACCCAAGAAGGTGTAAAATCGAGTTTCGCGTGGTACGATTTCTTCATACCATAAATTTTTACTGACTCCATTGTCTAACTGATTTCTCGCTAAAACGGGTAAAGACTTAGCTAATTCAATTAACTGGTTATCAGGGAGAAGGATAAAGTTCTCACCAAACACTTCTTCTAGTTTATTGAGATTACTCAAGGGCTTAATATCCGAAATCTGCCACTCATGCTCTTCTAAGATTGCCCCACGATATTTTTCATCAAATGCCCACGCTTTTTCCTTGTCTAGTTTTAGGAGTTCATCGAAAAGTAAGGTAGCATTTCCACGAAGTTTTAACTGCTCCACAAATTCCTTTACTATACCAAAAGAAGTAGCTCTAAAAAAGGGCATCTTATTACTACGAACAGGTGCAGAAATCAGGTAAGCTGCATGAAAATAAAAACAACCTTGCGTATTATCATTTCCCTCTTTCCCGAAAATACTGTTTACTATCTCAGTGTTTTTACCGAAACAAAATTCAAAATATTCACGTAAAGCTCCTTTTAAAGAAGAAGCATGAACTGTAGGCAAATTGTTTAATTCATCTCGCTGTACACGCTTATCCACAATGCCAAAGTTTGTATCACCACTGCCTGCGTGCATAGGAGTTGTGTTTCGTATAATATAAGTTTTAAATTGCATATAATAAAGATAAATAGATTAAAAATAATGAAAAAAGTTATATCCAATTTTTTGCCAAACAGCGTTATTCAAAGCAACTTCTAATAAACTAGCGTGTCCTGCTTTAGGGTAAAGAACTGAACCTGCTTTTAAGAGTTGATATTTACCACTTTTCAGCGTTTTGGTTACATTTCCTTTAGTTGATAGATTTGAATACTCCTGTGTTTGTTGAACATTTGTTTTCAGGAAACGAAAATCTTGTGTTTCTGTAATGGCATAATCGCAATAACTGTAAATGTTTGTATCCACAAATGTAGGGCTTAATAATACGATTCTCTTATGATTATCAACACATTTTTTGCTATTGGGCAAAACATCTTTTAACTCATTACTCATTTGAGTAAAATTTTTTCCTCTCTGTTCTGCTATTCGCACTTGAAACAAACATTTTTCCGCCCCTAAATGTAAATGAGTATCTTGAAATTGATAGGCAAAATCCTGTTTCATTTCAACATACATACCAAAAGAAAAATCAGCACGAAGGCGATAAAAAACTTGTTTATAAAAAGCCTCCTCTTTTTCCTTTTTACTTTTTGCATTCACCACTTTTTCGATTCCCACCTGAAAATGTTCCTTAAAAATAGAATTACAAGCAGTATCTCCTACATTATTTAAATACAAAGGAGAAAAACCATTTTTAGGATCATACTCATTTTCTAATTGCCAGTTTGCTTCCGTTGTTTGCCCTGCAAGATAAGAAATACCATTTTTTCTTTTCCTGCTTAAAGGATGTGCATGGTTAATAGGAGCTTGTAAGTAAACTCCTTGGGCTTGGTGACATAAAAACAAAGGAGAAAGTTGCAGTATTTGCCCGAAATCTTGTGCAATCCCATGAAAACTTTGTTGCCCTATTAAGTCAACAACATTTATCCCATTTGCATTTTGTGCTGGTAGTTTTCCATGACTGCTACCCGTTACTAAAAAACCATTTTGGGCAAGTAATAAATAACGTAACGCTCCTAACAAAGTCGTCTGCTGTGGGAAATAATTAGAACGAGCAAAATAATTCTTATCATCACCCATGCCAAAATTCTGTTCACTCCCAAAAAAATAAAGTTGGTGAGGAGTGAAAGTAATTAAATAAGTTTTAGTATTCATCCTCGTTTGAGTTATCTTTAGCAGTGAGAAAATTAATCATTCTAAGCATTGCATATAAATTCTCTAGTGGCTTGGCTGTATCTTGAAAACAAGCGCGAATTAATGCGACTACCTCTTTTTTATAAGGTTCTATGCCTTTATGCACATCTTCGTTAAAATTATGCTCCATAAAAGCTTCTATTCTTGTTTTATTCCCACTAATTTGTTTTAATAAAGCCTCATTTCTATTCAAAGTATAAGTAATAGAATTTAGAAACTTATTTGGCAGTTCACCATTATTTGTAACGTAATTTTGAATAAGCATTTTTAACTTCTCGTAAAGTTCTGTTGCTTTATTCATTTCAAGTGAGAAAAGCTGCCCGCTATGCTTTTGTACTTGCAAGGCAAGACAATTTTTCTTTTGCCCATTCCATTCGTATTTTTTTGCCACATCAAATAATAACCTTTTAGCTGTTGCTAGTGATTCCTGCATAGGATATTTATAATAAACAATAGAAACGCCAAAGGATAATTTGGGTTCTTTAAATTTATCCTCATCATCCTTATCTTTCTTTGGCATACTTTCGTATTTTTCCTTCGCTCTTTTCACTATAGCCTGCATTTTTTCATCAAAAACGTTTTCTATTTCTTGAATTAAGGAAAATAAACTTGCCCCTTTACCGTTCACAAGTGGTGCAAAAAACATCAAATCATCGCCACCCGCATATAAAGGAACACCTTTAAAATCCCCACCAATGTATTTATAAATACGTTTTACCGCTTCTTCCCCAAATTCATGCAAAGCCCTTGAAAAATCAGCATATCCATTTTCAAGTTGATGCAAAGTGCCTATTGTTTTCCCTATGTCATCTCCATCAGACTGAACAATTGCATAATACTTGTGGCAAGTCAGAAAGGCTTCTTTTGTTTTTAGGCGTTCAATGATTGTATCTTTATTTCCTAGCTCCTTTTTCATTTTTAGCCAACCAATGTCAGCCCAAATATCGTGAAAGGTTTTACTTGCATTATACAAAGCTACCGCAGAAATTTCATCCACTGTTGCAAACTCCTGTTTTTTAATTGACGTATCAAAAGCCTTTTGCGCCCATAGACATTCATAAGTTTGCACCCTAGCCAAAAAAGAAAGCAAATAATTTTCCCCTTCTTGCCCTTTGGGAAATTGAATTTGCAATTCGGCAACATCTAATAACTCATTTAAAGCAACCAATGGATTTTGGTTGTTTTCATCTTTAATAGTCGCTAAATCCTGTGTTTCCACCCAATAAAGATGTAGATATTCCTGCAAAAAAGTATAAACATTCGTATATTCAACAGATTTCCCCAAGGTATGTGTAACTTCCTTCGCTAAATCATTTACAGCGTTTTCCCCATAACTTATCGCCTCTTGAATATTCCCCATTTCCGTTGAAAGCATCAACCTATCAGGGAATAAACCAGCTCCTTTACGCTCTTTAATTTGTGCCTTAACTGGTACAATCAACTCATATTTCTCTGTATCAATCTGATAAATAATGTTTTCCATTATCCATGAAAACAAATAACTCGCCCCCCAAATTTCATGTGCTTTTTTGGTGGACATGAGCGTTTTGTATATCGGTCCGATGGTAAGTGCTAGGTATGTTTTTGGCATAATAATATTTATTTTAGTTATTGTAAGAGAGGGTTATTGGGGTTTCCAATAAGTACAGATTCATTGTTTGCTATTTTTGTTTTTACAAAATATAGCATCTGTTTTACGCTTTCTAAAACGCTATGACGTTTTTTTTGGTTTATTGTGTTATGTTGGTAACTTAATGGAAACATCATTAGTTGTGTCGGTTGTAACATCTCATTAACTGCTATCCCTCTACCTTGATAATGGTATAGATAGTTGCAAAATGAGTTCCCTGAATGTAGCCAAATACTATTTGTTATAATATTCCTATCGTGACAACCTTTATTGTTCCAAAAGTAAATACCTAAAGTTAAGTTAGGGTATTTATTTTGAACAAAATCAAAGACTTCCTTCTTGGTTGTATTTGTTGGAATCTCTTTTGTTATAATTGATAACTGAAAGTCTATTCCTTTAGGAATAAGAGAATCCAACATTTCAAATAAGTTATTCTCAATCCCGTAATTTCTGCTATTCTTAAAACTACTGCTAAGGATATAATCGTCAATAATTACCATTGCGTTATGAGGGTATTTATGGTATAATTCTAAATTACTCCAAGATGTAAAATTGTACGGTGGAATATTTGTATTTGGTTTAACTGACCATATATTAAAATAAGAGAATAATAAGAATGCATTAGATAACAATAAATTCAGGTTAAAGTAAAATGCTTTATTTTGTTGTTGTAAATGCTCACATTCTTTATCTTCCTTATCTATTAAGAATACAGTACAGTTAGCATTTTCAAGTGTAGTATGCTCTGGTTCGTATTCTCGTAACCACTTCACTAACTCTATTTGCCCTTTGCTCATTTCGCCCATACCATTACGCCCTAAAGAAATAATTTTTTGAAATTCTGATTTGTTTATATCAGAATAAATACTCGCTTGGCACTTAAAAAAGTAGGCTAATTGCTCAAGCACACCTGTCGCAACAGAGTTACGAATGACTAAATTTGTTAAAGTGGCTTTATCTATAAAGGTTCGTATTTTCATATTTCTTATCACTCTACCCGACATTTTTTATATGAAGTAAAAAAAGCGTAATTTAGTGGTGTCAAACAACTAAACTAGGCTTTTATACAATGGACTTGTTTAGTTGCTTAAATTATGCTTAAATAATTAACAATTAGCCAGTTACGTAATTTTATTGTCAAAAACTTCGTTATTCAATTACGCTGAGATTCGCTTAAATCAAAAATAAAAAAACT
>JBJXHA010000111.1:0-5133 GCA_046160275.1 Bacteroidia bacterium
CCTACTTAACTTTAACCTAATAAATACTCCACTCATTAAACGCAAGTAGCACTACTAGGTTTTAAGAATCCCGTTATTTTGTGTTAATTCTTTTGTTGGAGAAGATTTTTTAAAAAAGTTCGGAACTCATTGAAGAATCCCGAACTTTTAAATAGAGGTTATTTGAACTCAAAATACGATTATTCTATCGTTACTTTTTGCACAAAACGATGCCCTTTGTCATTGCTTACTTTTAAGAAATAAACGCCTGTTGCTAGAGATGTTGTACCTAAGTCAAGAGAAAATTGTGTTTCTCCAAAGCGGGGCGTAAGGTCTTTTGCAAAAACCGTTTTGCCATTTACTTCTAACAATTCGATGTGTAACGAAAGGTTAGGTGCTTGCTCAAAAACAAGCTGCAATGGCGCATCTTTTACCCAAGGATTAGGGTAAGTGCTAAATGCTAAAGGCTCGCTTGCAGATAAGGTGCTGATTTCTACCACTTTGGAATAGGTGACAGCTCCATCAAAATCTATTGCCTTGATGCGATAAAACCAACGATTGCTGCTCATTAAGGCTTGTTTGTCGAGATAATCATAACTCAAAGTTTCCGTAGCATTGCCGATTGCCGCCTTTGTTCCGATTCCTTCAAAATTTTGTGCATCATAGCTACGCTCAATGTCGTATTGTTTTACGTTTTGCTCTTGCGCTACTTTCCACATTACTTTTACATCTTTTTCCGCAGGAATTGCATTGACACTCAACCAAGTAACAGGGAAAATGGTACAATTAATCGTTACCAACTGAGAACTATTTGCCACTCTTCCTTCGGGGTCAGAAATGTTCAAACTCACATTATAAGTACCATTATTGGCGTAAACATGATACGGAGAACGCGCATTACTGCTGCTTCCATCGCCAAAATTCCACGCATAAGTCAAGTTATCTCCCTTTGAAGTATTTTTAAAGAAAGAAGAATCGCCACAATAAGGAGCTGCATTGGCAAGAAATCCTACCTCGAAGCGCGTCAAAAAGGCAATGTTGCGCGTGATTGTTCCCATGCTTGGGTCTATGTAACGTGCAAAAATCGTATCTCCCCAAGTTACTTGTAAATTCGTGCCAGCAGAAACAGTATTATTTAAGCTAAAACGCGCTTCAAATTGACGTGAATCAGGTGCATTTTCATAAGCCTTGAGCATAATGCCCGTAGCGCTTGTGTTAGAATATAACTGAATCATCACCGAATCAAGATTATAAGGATTCGCAGCAATAATGTCAGGATCATTTACCATTACCACGCCCGTTTCGCCATAATTTACATACAAAGTTTTGCTAAAATCAATGTAAGATTGGCGCATTTGCGTATTCATTACCTTAATTTGAAACAAAACAGAATCCTTAGCCATTCCATCACTTACCACCGCTTCCACCACTTGATAGCCTAATTGCGCTGCCGTAGGAGTCCACTGTATTTGCCCTAGATTGTTGATAGTCAAACCACTAGGAGCTTGTTTCAAGGTGTAAGTCAAGGGATTGTTTTCGGGGTCTGTGGCGGTCAAGGTATAAGTATAAGCCGTATTTTCATAAGCCAAAGTATTAATATTTTGCTTAGGAATCGTAGGCGCGTCATTTCGCGTTGCACTCGTATGATAAATGGTAACGATGTTACTCATCAAGCTTTGTCTTTCCAAAGTATCAATCGCAGATACGGCAAATTGATAGGTTTTTCCTTTCGGAAAATGTTTCAATTCGTAAAAATTCGTATCTCCAATAGACAAATTAGGAGAAGTAAAACTCAAACTTTCGTTAATTGCATAATGCAAAACGTAATTTGTGCGCGTAATCGTATTGGTTGGCGTATAAGTAAAACGTAAGGAAGAATCCGTTTGTGTTACCGCTAAATTGGTCGGTGTATTAGGAGCACTGTTGATGCGTAAAATAAAGCGCGTTTTGTAATAATTGCGATGAAATTGCCCTGCATCATCTTTAATCATTGCATACACATAATAATGCCCCGTTTTCATTGAACCATAATTAAAGGTATAGCTATCAGTCGTGCTATTTTCTGAAAGATTTTCCGCTATCATGATACCATCGCCGCCTTGCATATC
This sequence comes from Bacteroidia bacterium, assembly GCA_046160275.1. GTDB lineage: Bacteria > Bacteroidota > Bacteroidia > J057 > J057 > JBJXHA01. The sequence goes on from JBJXHA010000111.1 coordinate 2,088, forward strand.
ATTGTCTAAAAATAAGTCAATTTTCGCATCATCATCAGGGTCAGAATCATTCCAGTTGATAGTCAAGGTTTTAGCAATCGCATTAGCTGTTATCGTGTTAATAGTAATCGCTGGAGGGGTATTTACGCGATAAATATGGAAAGAATCCGCAGCGATAAGTTGCACATCATAATCACCTAATTTTGGATTTTGAAAACGCATATAACAATAACCCTCTGCGGCAGAGGCTTGGTAAATGATATTCGAAAAAGAGGCTACATTTGCATTGGTAACAGAATCGCCTTCGGGCGTAACTACCACAAATTGCGGAATAGCACCTGCCGTAGTTTGTGCATCAACTACAATTTCGGGGGTAGATTTGTCCAAATTAAAACCGTACCAACCTGCGGCAGTAGTTGAATTTCCGCGTTGCCCCAATCCATATTCTTGACGAATAGACAAAGGAATCGCATTGTAATTTAAGCCGACATTAAAGGAAAGCCCTGGACTCCAATTAAACAAATAAGAAACTCTCGGAAACCAATTATGATTAATAGCAGCGTGTCCTGTCAAAAATTGTTTGCGGAGATAATTATCACAAGTAGCTAAGACTTGCCCTTGTGTAAACAAATGCGACAATGCCCATCTTAAATAAGTGTTTTGAATATCTTGCGGATTTGGCATTATCAAAGCTCCGCCAAATTGTCCCGCTAAATCCACTACATTATTGGGGTTTTTCCAAATGGAGAAATTCGCGTAAGCACGTAAAACTGCAATCAAATTCAAATTTCCGTAGGCATCAAAACGATTTGTCCAAACTTTAAAACCTGCATTTCCCACACTCGAATTAAACAAATTTACCGTTCCATTTGCCGCAAAATACGTTCCGAGTTGATATTCTAAATTGAGGTTTAAATTCGCAATCGAACTCAAACTGCCAGGCGTAGTAGGTACAAATGTGCCGCCCAAACCAATAATCATCGGAATTTGTGGATCATTGATGTGACGCAAAGAACCCGTAGCCGAAACAATCGAAATACCTGTTGTGCCAATCGGTTGAGGTTGTGTGAATGTTACCCCTAAATTGATATAATTAATGATGCGGTTTTGAATTTCGGTGCTGCCATCAATGCTAAACAAAGGAAGTGTGAGTTTGGTACTTCCTTGAAAATAGTTATTGGGTCCATCGTAATAAATCGTTAAATGATTCAGTACAACTTGGCGTGCAATACGAACATTTTGCATATTGAGGTTTGCCACAAAATCAACGCCTTGTTGTTGAATGACTGCTACTAGACTCACATTTGCTTGAAGCGTTCCGTTATTATAAGTAGAAAGAATATCAGGAAATTTAAGGTTTCCATTAATATTTACGCGGTCGCATAAAACGGCAAAATTATCAATTTTTACATCTAAGCCTGCCATTTTAAACAAGGTATTTACCAAAGAATTGCTGGCAAAATTAACCGTATGATTTGCTACACTAAAACTAAACGGTCCTAAATAAATGCCTTGATTTCCACCACCTGAATGCACATTGGGTACATAAATTTGGTTCGTAAGCGAAGTTGAATAAATCTCCAAATTATCTAAGTCCACCACAATAGGACCTGTAAAACGCAAAACATTGTTGCCACAACCCAATTTTTGAATTCGAACACTTCCCGTACAAACGTAGGAATTGCCTGGACCTTGAAAAGTAATGCTCGTTGCCGAAACTGCCAAATCTTGAATAATCAAAGAACCCGGAGGTGGTGGCGCTGCAAACGTAACGCTCAATGTACCCGTTCCCGTAGCATTGTTGTAGCCTCCTAAGGCAATGTAATAAGTGGTGTTAGCGGTAACACTGATTTGCAAAGAAGAAGTAGTGCCACAAGCAGAGCCGTCATCGTTACAACCTACTTGCGTAAATGCGCCACAAGTTCCCGTAAAAATGGCAATTCTCGTGTCAAAACTTGCTGTATTACAAGTACTTAACGATAAAGTTCCGACAGAAGGCGTAGTGAATTTGTACCAAATTTCTTTAAAAACACCCGTTCCGCAAGTAGGGGAGGGTCCATCTTGCGTAGCGCATTGCGTACTAAAAGTATAACTACCACCCGAAACAGGCACAGAAATAGCCCCTGCACAAGCATTGTTTGCATAATATTCTACTGCCAAATAAGGCTTATTGGTACTCGAATAACCCGCCCAATCAATCCAGTTTGTATTGTCCCAAGGTCCTCCAGGGTGGTTATCATAAGCAATTAAATTATCAATTCCTATCGTGTACCAACCTGCTGTCATGTTGTTCTGCACATCATTTTTGGCATTTGTTCCGCCTAAAAAGGTTTTCCATTGATTGCTTACCTCATTATAATCTTGGCAACCTGTCCCGCAGCCTGTTCCAAATTGGTCCCAGCGTGAATATTCCGTTGTCAAGGCATCAATGCTGTTGTAAACCGTAGCCCAAGGCGCAGGAATCGGGTCAACATTTGCTCTCCCTATTCTAAATTTTAACTCATCGCTCCCAGAACCATCATTATTTGCCGTTTGATATAAAAAGAAATTCGCCGAATTAACGCAAGCAGTTGAAGGAATGGTAGAAAGGTTCATTTTTGCCCAACCTTGAAAATATTTGTTATTTGAGGGCCAAGTCAAATCTTCATTTCCTACGCGAATCGTACCATTCATTTGTAAAGTTTTGGTACTGCCATCATCATAAACCGTTCCTGTCCAATAAGATGAATTATTAGGAACAAGGTTCAAAGTAGGGTCAAGCACTAGTGGAAAAAGGCGGTCGCTCGCAGTAAGCCACTCTATTGGCACAAGGGTATAAATTTGTATTTTGTTATTGTCATAAAAAACACGATAGAAACCTTGAATAGATTTTTCGCTTCTTGCCACACTATTGCCTGTAAAGGAATTTTTTTCGTAAAAGATAGGTGTTTCATATCTTCCAATTTCTTCCTGATTTTTCAAAAAGTGAATGGTTTCAATGTGAGAAGTCTCCCCACTTTTGCGCTGAAGATTATATTTAACTTCTACATTACTAGGCAATTCTATTTCCTCCAAAATTGCCAAAAAA
>JBJXHA010000112.1:0-9164 GCA_046160275.1 Bacteroidia bacterium
CTTGAGTTTTGGCAGCGTAGGTCCCGCTTATGATGGGCGAATTAAACCAGATGTTTGTATTGAAGGCGTGGAAGGAACTTCTTATTCTTCGCCAAAAGCCGCAGGCATGATGGCGCAATTATACCAAGCGTGGCGCAGTACCCACAATGGAGCCTACCCTAATTCGGGATTGATAAAGGCTTTTATGCTCAATACGGCAGATGATTTGTATAATGCGGGACCTGATTTTAAAACAGGATTTGGGCGGATAAATGTAAGGCGTGCGTATCAATGTTTGAATAATAACCAGTTTTTTGCCGATAGTTTGAACAATGGAAATACAAAAACCCATACAATTGCTGTTCCTGCTAACGTAAAAGAATTGCGCGTCATGTTGTATTGGAATGATTATCAAGCAACTACCAATGCAGCATTTGCCCTTGTCAATAATCTCAACGCAACCTTAGCTACTCCGAATAATCAAACCTATTTGCCTTGGATTTTGAATACTTCTCCTCATGCCGATAGTTTGTCAAAACCTGCGGTGAGAGGGCTAGACAATTTGAACAATGTAGAACAAATTACCTTAGCAAATCCCTCAGCAGGAAATTATACTTTAACCGTTAATGGTTTTTCTGTTCCACAAGCAAATCAACGTTATTTTGTGGTCTATGAATTTTTGTATGATGAATTAACGCTTACCTATCCTATTGGAAAAGAGCATTTTGTAGCAGGTGAAAAGGAAGTGATTCGTTGGGATAATTATGGTTACAATGCCAATAGCGGCGACTTGACCCTTGATTTTTCTGCGGACAATGGCGTAACTTGGACAAACATCGCCACTAATTTGCCCAATACCTCTACCAATTATGACTGGACTGTGCCAACTGTGGTAACAGGAAAGGCAAAAATGAGAGTGAGTCGTGGAAATTTGCAAAGCGTTTCTTTATTGCCTTTTCACATTGCGCCTGTGGTTGAAAATATTCATAAACTTTGGTCTTGTGGAGATTCGGCAATGATAGCATGGGACGCTGTGCCAAATGCAACGGGCTATTTGATTACCAAATTAGGGCAAAAATACATGGATAGTTTGGGCGTTTCAACTTCCCCTCACTTCAAAGTAAATAACCTCAATACACAAGCAGGAGAATGGTTTTCAGTGCAGGCTTATTTGCCGCAAAATGCACTCAGCCGCCGCGCAATTGCTTGGAAATGGACAGCAGGCGACACCAATTGTGTTCCCGTTGATGCCTATTTGAAAAAAGTATTGCCTTATGCAAATGGGTATTATCCAGATTGTTACACGAGCGTAAAGAGACCCTTGAAATTGTTGGTACAAAACATAGGCGTTTCTGATTTTTCCAATGTTTTGCTATCTTATCAAATTAATAACGGGTCAATTACTACAAGTACTTTTACTGGAACACTTGCCTCTGCTGATGAAATGTTACTAACCACAGCCGATAGTATTCAGTTAACCAATGCTGGGACTTATACGATTAAGGCTTGGGTAAAAACGCAAGGGGATAATCATTTGCAAAATGACACCTTAAAACATACCATCATTGTCTATGTTTCTAGCACTTATACACCTAATTATACCCAAAATTTTGACAATTTTACCAATTGTAGCTCGGCTTGGGGCTGCGAAACGGAAATTTGTGGGCTAAGTGCAGGCTGGTTTAATGTTCCCAATACGCCTACGACTTTTGGAGATAGTATTGATTGGCGTACTTTTAGTGGCGCAACTGGAACTGCGAACACAGGGCCCGACTTTGACCATACCACAGGAACAAATGCAGGAAAATATTTATATTTGGAGTCTTCTAGTACAAATGGTTCAGGTTGTCAATACAAACAAGCTGATGTACAGTCTGTTTGCTGGGATTTGAGCAATACCAATCAAGCGGAATTATCTTATTGGTATCATGCCTACGGTAATTCGATCGGTTCTTTGCAAATAGACATTTTAGGAGAAAATGGTTGGGAAAAGGAAATTACGCCTACGGTTTCGGGAAATCAAGGAAATAATTGGTTGAATAATACCGTAAATTTACAAAATTGGCAAAACCAACAAGTGGTGGTTCGTTTTACAGGCAAAACAGGTGGAGGTTACACAGCAGATTTGGCAATAGATGACATCAACCTTTCTACTTTGCCACTCGCTGATTTTCAAATTGCTACACCTTATACTTGTGAAGATTCTGTTATTTCTGTTCAAAATATTTCTACTTATAGTACCGCTTATAACTGGACAGTTTCGCCCCTAACAGGCGTAAATTTTATAAATGGAACAAACAATGCTTCTTTAAATCCTACCTTGACTTTTGCCAATGCGGGGATTTATAATGTTCAACTGATTGCCACGAGTAATCAAGGTAGCGATACTTTGCTCCAAACACTCAATATTCTCAAAGCTCCGACTACGGCAAATATTTTTGCCAATGATTCTTCCCTTTGTGAAGGCGACAACCTCGTGTTAACTGCCACCACAAACGGCTCTGCACCGCTTACTTATCTTTGGAAATTAAATGTAGCGCCCGTTGGTGGGAATAGTCAAGTTTATACGCAAAACAATGTAAGCACCGCAGATGCAGGATTTTATAATTGTCATGTTTCCAATGTTTGTGGCACTGCGATAGAGGGGATTAGTATAGCAGTTTATCCATTGCCGATTGTTTCTTTGGGGCAAGATACAACCTTGAATGCAAATGCTTTTCCTTCGCAGTTGTTGTATGATTTGACATCGCCATTTTTGAATAGTTATGTTTGGAATGGGAATCCAAATTTAACACAATCCTCTTTTTTAGTTGATGCAACGCAATATCCCGTAGGGACAACTGTGCCGATTTGGGTAACGGTAACAGATGGTAATGGCTGTTCGGGTACAGATACGGTTATGATTTTTATTAATATGATAATAGGAATGGAAATGCCTGAAAATAAGGCAATTAATTTGTATCCGAATCCTGCAAAGGATAACTTCTTTTTAGAAATTCCGCCTACCTCTCCTTTGCCTAATGCTTTGGTTTTGTATGATTTACAAGGAAGAGTGCTGTGGCAAAGTAAAGAAACTTTGTATTCTCCTTATCCTATTAAGATAGAGAAATGGGCAAGCGGCACGTATTTGTTAGAAGTCAAATGGGAAAATAAAAGTAGCTGGGCAAAATTAAGGATAGAACGCTAGGTTTTGCGCTGCAAAAGAGCCTACACAAGTCTTGTGCTGATAAAGGCGACTTGTGTAGGCTCTTTTACTTGTTACTTTATGAACTTTATTTTTTGGGAGCATAACTACGCTTCCCTTTTTTCATCCAATATTCCTTGTCAAAAGAATGTTTTTTTAGCCCTATTTTCACATAATTCTTCATCTGGTTTGTATAATAAGGGCTACTAGGTTCAAGCGCATTGCCCACGGGCTGCAAGGACTCAATCTCCTCTGCTCCTCCTTGCCAGTTTCGAGCTTTTAGACAGCCGCTTTGCTCAATAAAATCGGCAAATCCGTTTCCGCTAAATCCGAAATATCAAGGGCAGAAAGGGCATATTTGAAAGCAAAGGGAATTTTGCTTCCGCTTGCAATGGCATCATAAAAAGCAATGGCAAATTCACGTGCGGCTTCATCAGGAACGGCAGTTTTCATGCCTATCACATAAGGAATGTGCGCATGAATGGCTTCGGCTTGTGCTTGGGAATAACAAGCGTTCAAAATGACACACTGAATTGTGTCCTTAAACAACTCAAACACATTCGCCAATTCCGCAGCATCGACCACTGTCATGCCGCCTTTTTCCGTTTCTAGTACAATACCACCTTCTTTTTCTAATATCAAGCCACCCATTTCAAATGACTCGCTTTCTATGCCATGCCCCGAAAAATGCACAATTTGCGGTTCATAGCTCAACAAAGCTCTGCGAAAAGTTCGTGCTGTAACCGCCCATTGCGAAACCAGTTCAAATTTATCGCGCTCGGCAGCTCGTAAAAAAGCCTCCGAAATTTCTTGAAATTCTTTCGTTAGGCGTAGTTGTCCTGTTGTGCTTGGATTTGCGGCTAAAAAAAGGACAGTTGTTTTTCCTGTATTTTCCTCATTTTCAAGAATTTCACTTTGTTTTGCTTCTACTTTAGGTTGTATTGGGCGTTTGTTATGTTTCAAAATATGCTGAATCACAAACTCGGGCTGCGCCTCTTCCATTTCTTGCGAAAGTTGAAAACGATTGCCTTTTAGGTTAAAACCTGTAGTTTCATTGTAAGATAAGCCTTTAAATTTTGCCATAGAAGTCGGCAGCCAAGTTAATTCATTATTTGAAATGTCAAAAATGACCAAATTTTCTAAGTCGCCAATTGCTTCAGGCAATGCGGTAAGGTCATTGTTTCCTGCAGATAAGGCGGTTAAATGCGTTAATGTGCAAATAGAATCGGGCAAAGTGTTCAGGCGGTTATCGTTTACATATAATTTAACAAGAGAATTACAGTTTCCGATTTCTTGGGGAAGTTCCGTTAATTGATTTTCTATAAAATACGCATCCTCCAGAGAGGTCAAACGCCCAATGCTTGCAGGCAAATGCGTGAGCGCGTTCTGAGAAAATTCGGCTTGTACTAAGGAATATAAATCACCTATATTTTCGGGCAAAGTTGTCAAACGATTTGCTTCTACATCTAGCAAACCAAGCGAGACAAGTTGCCCCAAAGAATCAGGAAGGCTTGTAAGTTGATTTTCAGAGAGATACAACTCCGTTAAAGCAGTAAGATTGCCAAAATCTGTGGGCAAGGATTGTAATTGATTGCGGGAGAGGTTCAAACGCTCCAACTTTGTGAGATAGGAAAAAGCAGGCGGTAAATTTTTGAGTTGATTTCTTTCAAGGTTCAAATAATATAAATCCGTCAAGTTTCCTATCGAATTAGGTAGCGTTAACAACTGATTTTCATCTAGCCAAAGAAAACTAAGGTGATAAAAAGTACCGATTTCTTCAGGTAAATTCCGCAATTCGTTGTGAGAAAGTGCCAAGTTTGCCAAACTAAGTGAGCCTTGAACCGCAGGCAGTTGTTTGATTCGATTATTTGAAAGGTCTAGGGCTTGCAATTTTTCTAATTGCAAAAGGCTTGGCGGAATTTGATGTAATTGATTGTTTAGCAAGCGAAATTCTCGCAAATGAGGGAGAGAAAGATTGTCAGGAAGCTTTTCTAACACATTATTATCCAAAGAAAATACTTCCAAAGCTTGCCACTGCCCAAAAGTTTCGGGCAATTTTTTGATTTGATTATGAGATGCCACAAGTAGGCTTAGGTTTTGACAGTTTTTAAGGCTTTCAGGCAAGCTAACCAATTGATTTTCACTTATAATCAAGGTTTTTAATGCACTTAAATTTCCTAGCTCCTCGGGTAATGTAGTGAGTTGATTTTGTGGAATTTCTAATTTTTCCAATTTCGTAAGCAAACCCACGCTACTTGGCAGGCTTTTCAATTCACAATTACTCAAACTCAGTTTTTTCAAGTTCGTTAATTGCCCAATTTTTTCGCTCAAGTTCCCAAGCGGATTATAATCTAGCGATAATTCTTCCAACTGCGTTAATTCCCACAATTCTTCAGGTAGCGTTTCAAAAGTGCAACTATCTAAGCGAAGATAGGTGCGTTCGCTTCCTTGATACAATGCAATCAATTCTTTTGCCTCCTTTTGGCGTTGTTCATTCATAAAAATTCGTTATTTACTGGTAATATTAGGTAGAAAAAAATAGGGAGCATCCTTGAAAATAGTTGATAAAATAAACGCTTGATAATTAATCTTTTGAGAAAAAATATCAAAATTTTTGCTATTTTTTCCCTTAGAAAATTTGCAAATTCAAAATTTACCGCTAAATTAGCGGTTGAAATCGTTCTTTGCAACACAAATATAAACCGTATCGGTTTATGTTAAAAATATATCCCATACAGATGCACCATCGTTTGAAAACCTAACAAATTCAACACCATATTGTTGAGCTTTTGGGTGTCGAGGGCGGGCTGCGTTTCTGTAAAGAATTTTCGGAATCATTAGGATTTTGGACGGCAGATTACCGAGATACTTTCTCTCACTAAATCATGGCTTCCGAGGTTTTCTCGAGCCTGTGTGTTTGTATGGGTTTTTCTTTTTCCCGTAGGTTTGTTTTAGCCTACGGGATTTTTTTTTGTTTGTTTTAAGGGCTTGATAGGCTTTGAAAACCCACAATTTTATATTACCTTTGCATTTGAATAATTGAAATTTTATTGTTATTAAATTTGCAATTATTCCATTTATTAAATAGTTTACGTTATTTTATTGCATTTTTATTGAAAATGTACCAGTTATTAAGTATGAAAAGGGTTTCTATTTCTTTGATTTGTTTATCTGTTTTTGTGTTAGGAATGTGGGGCTGCGAAAGTATCGCTCCCAAATCGAAAAAAAAGGCAAAGGCTGTTTCTGTGGGTAAAAGTGCGAAAAACTTTTATGGAACTTGGGTGAGTCATGATTTTTTTATTAACCTGCAAAGTGGGAAAACGCCCCGAAGGTTGGACTATCAGAGTTATTGCACTGAACTAATCTTTCATCCGCGCCAAAAAGATTCGGTGTGGGTAATTAACGAGGATTTGGAGCGCACGATTTTGCCTTATAAATTGATAAGCAATGATTCGATAGAGTTGTCTAAGTTTAACCAAGACGAAAAGACGATTTTATATTATAATAAGCAGGAAAAAATGTTGTTCTTTTTGGATACCAAACAAAACAAAACCTTCACTTTGGATAAGGCGGATACGGTGAAATATGGGGTAAAAGATGATAAATACTGGACTTGTTTTCGCCAAATGATGAACCAACAATGTATGGCAGGTAGGTATAAATTATTGAAAAACAATAAACCTACTACCCAAATCATTACTTTTCATAAAGCGGGTTCTATTGAAAATTGGGACTTGTTTGACAGTTATTATATTTATGTAAATGGGGATATCGCTTCGCAAGCAGACGCAAATTTGGTGGGTTTGGGCAAAAAAGACAAAAAAGAAAGTTATGCTTGGGTAATGATAGACAAACAGCCTATGGAATTACAATTTTCTAAACTTAAAATTAAGGGAACTGAAAAAGGTAAAAAACCTCCTGTTTCTACGGATAAGCCTGAATATGAAGCAGATAAAGTGATGTACAGTTTGCAGAAGATGGATTAGTGCTCGTTTTATGTCTAAAAAGTTCGGAATTCTTCGATGAGTTCCGAACTTTTTACTTAGAACATAATAAAAACAATTACGATGAATTAGAATCTGCGCGATTAATTTATGTTTACCATTTTAGGTCTTGTGCATAGTAATTCTTTTAGAGAAATTTTCCTATCGATTATATTTTCAGCCATAGCAGGAGTATAATGTTTGTACTTTTGTTGAAATTTATTAGCATTCGGGTTTATTATTTCTTTAAGTTCATAATTAAAACGCGTATAATTGAAAACTTGCGCTAAAAATCGAATTTGCGCATCATGGAATATAGCTTTTTTGGAGTGACAAAGCGTTTTTCTAATTAATCGGGCGTTGTCTTTGCGAAATTTACCATTTCGGCTCTCTACATAATCGGTATTGATTGTTTTACACCGTTTTGCCTTATCCAGAATTTCGAGTACTCTATCTTCATGCCCAATGACAATTCGCGTAGAAATTTTTTCGATTCTGCCCTTTTTATCTCTTTTTTTGTGTACTTGAACATAGCATAAGTCCTTGTCAATGAGTTGAATAGGTTTAGACGGACGACCACGCCCCCCGTATGGAACTTCGACCATTTGGGAATAAGAATCTATCAATGCTTGCTCATAAAACCAACAATCTGAGTGAAAAAGCGGGGCTTTGCCATCACTTTTTTCTTTGATTTTAGCTATAAATTCAACCGCATTTTCTAGGGTTCGCTTGCTATTATGAACCGTATGAATAAAACCCGTTTCAGGTAAAACCGCTACAAAAGACCAAATATCTCCTTGATTAGCATCTATTTCAGTATCTTTAGCTGCATTTTCCTGCTCAATCGGGCTTAGATTCTCTTTTTTTTCGAATAAATGACCAAAATTCATCTATTTGAACTTGCTCTAAGTGCATATTTTGTTGCATATAAGCACTAAATGCATCAACATGAGTAGCTGCCAAGATAATCCAAGAGCGTAAACTGTCTGCTGTTACGTCTTGTTCTCGGCAAAGGGCATTAACCCCCATTCCACTTGACAAAAGACTTAAAACCATGATAATCTTGTCAATAGGCGTTCGCAAATCAAAAAACATCGTCCCTTTTCGTACCGAAAAGGGCTTGGATTCGCACTTATTGCATTTTACTTGACCACTTTTTGTACTATGGGTGCGTAAATTCCCTGCTCCAACTTGACCATAATGACTGCAATTTTCATTATCGCAATATTGTTGAGACTTAAATAACTCAAATTCTTCTTTTTGCATAAAACAACGATTTGTATTCTGACTGCAAAAATACATAAAATAATCGCTTAGCTTCATGAATTATATTTTTTGTGAATTAGCCTTTTAGACAGCCTCTTTACATAAAATTACTATCATAGGTTTGATTGAAATTTCTATCCTAATGCCTCTTTATATCTTTTCAATGCCCTTTCTCTTGCAAATTTCACATCAACAATGGGCTTGGGGTAAAGCGGTGTGCCATATTCTTTTACCCATTTTCTGACGTAGTGAAATTGGGTATCAAATTTTTGGAGTTGGGAGTCGGGGCTAAAAATGCGAAAATAGGGTGCAGCATCGCAGCCTGAACCTGCCGCCCATTGCCAACCACCATTATTCGAGGCTAATTCAAAATCCAACAATTTTTCTGCAAAATATGCCTCGCCCCATCGCCAATCAATCAACAAATGTTTGGTCAAAAAACTCGCCACCAACATTCTCACACGATTGTGCATATAGCCTGTTGCATTGAGTTCTCTCATGCCTGCATCAATTAAAGGAAAACCTGTCTTGCCCTCACACCATTTTTGAAATAATGCTTCCTCATTTTCCCATTCTATTTTATCATAAGCAGGTTTGAATGCTTGGGTAACAACTTGCGGAAAATTCCACAAAATTTGCATATAAAACTCGCGCCAAATCAATTCATTCAAATACGTTTCGTTCAAGGTCAAAGCGCGCGCCACGAGTTTGCGAATACTAATTGTGCCAAAACGCAAATGTAAACCCAAACG
>JBJXHA010000113.1:0-4347 GCA_046160275.1 Bacteroidia bacterium
AAAGTAAGTTAGAGCTTGCAGGTTTTGTGTGTTTGCTCACCCTTGTTCTTATCATGGTGGGGGTTTTGTTTGCCTACGTCAAAAGCGACCTATTTCGCACAGGGGTAAACATGGGAGTAGCAGGAAATCAGATTCAAGAACTAAATAGAGAAGTGATAAAAGGCAAAGATGAGCAGCTCTTTCAGATGAAACAAATGCTCACTTACTTTTCGGAGTTGATGAAGCAATACAGCAACCTAAAAGAAATGCAGGGTAAGGCGTATGCGTATGACCTCGCTGTAAAGGGAGAAATTTCTTTCCTCAACACCCCTACCCCACAGGGACAATTAGGAAGTGGTTACAATCAGCCTGTAACGGCGTTACAAGAGAGCGAGAACGCCCTTGTAACGGCAGAAAACACCTATAACCCCTCTTTTCGTAACGGCAAAACAGAGGAACAGAAGGCAGAAGGAACGCAGGATTTAGGGGCGGTAACGGAATACTTCAAACAAAGAACGCAGGAAGAAGCCCCAAGAACGCCTAAAACATCGGGGCTGACCAATCAAACCAAGTATGCTTATGCGGTGGAAGCCAATGGAAAAACGGTGATTTTATACAAAGACATGGCAAAAACACAAGCCTTTTGTAAGGTCAATATCAATGAAATTGCCTACGATGATTCCCTTGCCATTAGCGCAAAACCTAGCGTTTACGCCCAATGGTGCGAGGTATGCGACAACCTTTTATTAACGGCTCAACCTGCAAAAGCCTGTGCAAGTGGTTGCAGAAAAGCAAAACATGACGCAAAGAAGGGAGAACCCCATGAAGGCTAAATTTATCGAAATCTTACTCATTTATTTCAAAACAAGCAGCCACGACTAAAATCTTAATTACAATCCTAGCACTATGCGTTTTCATAGTTTGTGCTTATAATACGCATAAACTAATGATACAAGCAGAAAGCAGTATCAATCATAATATCGCTTGGGCTATTTCTATAACATTTTCCGCTATTCTTACCCAAGTATTTGTGGAAGGACAAAAACGGTTCAGAAGTGCGTATTTTTTGGAACAAACACTCAAACACTCAAACAATCTACCCAAAGAAATGGACTTATGCTCATGGGTTTTGTACTACTTTTTGAGGTTTTTATTGGTTTTTTCAATGTATTTTATGCCCCTAATGAGGTGGTTTCAATGGAATTTGAGCGAGAAATACAAGCCGTAGCCAAATATTTACAACGCCAAAACTGACAGTATGCAAGCAGTAAATAACGCCCAAATAGAAGGGTTTAAACGCACCATGAAAAGGCTAGATAAAGGCGCAAAAACAAAAAAATCCTATCTCAATGATAGCATAAATAAGGTAAATACGACAAGCATCAGCCAAAGTGCAACCTTCAAAACCTTGTCTTTAACAGCTCAAAACCTCAAAGAAAATGAGTTGAGCAAAACAGCACAGGGCGAAAAACAAGTAGCAACCCAAGCAAAAAAAACGATTAATACTGTCCTTGCTTTTGCGAATTTGTTGCTTTACTTTTTCATTGTTTTGCTCTCCTCCGCTGATTCGCAGCCCCAAGATGAACCAAAATTTCTCCAAAAAATAAGGGCAAAGTTCAACAAAGAAAGTGATTTATTAGCCCAAATTTTGTGCCTTAACCAAGAACTTGAAAGGCTTAGACCGTTGGAAAATTGCTTGGAAAGTACGAAAAATTCACTTATTGAAGCAAAAGAAGAACTACAAGCTACCACCACTTTGCTAGAGGATAGTAGAAAGGAAACGGTGCTAAGTAGAAATAATGTGGAAAGTATTAGTAAAACGCTGTCAGATGAGGTGCAAAATCTTCAAAAAGTGCAGAATTTACTCACAAAATTAGAAAATAGCGTTTTAATTTATTGCCTTGCGCCTTTTACCATCAATAATAGTGAAATGATTTATTTGAGGTATGAAGAAGGAGAGGTAAAACATAAGGCAATCGGAAAATCGAATTGGCAAGGAACTACGGGATTTTCGTTGAAATTGAGCGATAAATTAGGCTTGGCACAAGAGCCAAAACCTAAAAAAGAGAAGCAAACAAAGGCAGTAAGTTTTGAATTACACAGAAGCGAAAAACTCGTAGCTTCAAATTAATTTCAACCATGAAAGTACAAGTTGAATATCTCACACAGCACCGCGCCATGATGGAGTTGATACTTGGTTACAACCAAGTCAATCCCAAGACACCGTTTTCTATGTTTGCCCTTGCCATCGCTAATTATTATCATTGGAAATGGAATGACACAGGCAAAAATGGGACAGGTTGGGATAAACTTGTTACTACCTCTAAATCTGTAAGAATTGAGGAGGGCTTGTATATGAACGATGATACTTTCTATGGTTGTATGAAAAAACTAGAATCTATTGGTGTATTAAAGTACGATTACAGGGCAAATCCCAAAAGATATTCCACTGTTGAAATGACTATTTTAGACAAATATTTTCAGTTGTATTCAAACAGAAAACGTGATGCCTTGAAGCTAGGGAGCTATTTCATGGACTTTTATTCTTTTCTCCAACAAGAAGGAATCATTGCCAAAACAGTCATAGAAACTACGCCTGATGGTACACCTGCAAGCACAGAAGCCGAACCTCAACCCGCAGAAGAAGAAGCCACTACAGCTCCCCAAGAGGAGAACCAGGAACTATTTACAGCCTTTGAAGAAGAACTCGAAATAGCAGCTCAAAGCATCGGAACGCCCTTACTTATTACAGCTTCAGAAAGAACAGCTTTACAACAAATTGTGCAAACCCTCACCCACAATTTGACTGATAAGGAGGAAAAGAATGCCACCGTTTTTGGCTTTTTGTATCGAGCGAAAAGCAATGCAGCCAAAAATGACTTCTTGAAAAACAAGTTTTATCCTTCGGGTATTTTGAATTTTTTAGCCGAATTTAATGCCACACCTACGCAAAACCGCAAGCCTTCTGCCGCTACTTCTACTCAAAATGCACCCCAACAGGTCAAAGATGAGGGCGGAAAAGTCATTGGTTTTATGAAGGAAAAGCAAAAAATCCCCTTTCCTTTTCCCAATGAGAGCGAATTTAGGAAGAAATACAACCTCAAAAAGAACGATAAACTAAGGGAAATGTACGAAACCTTCTTAAATGAAAACGGCTGCTTTTGGTCAGAACATCGAAACACTTGGGCAGTCGTAGAGAATCACCATGAAAAAATCAGTAGCAAAGGAAAGAATTGGCAAAGAGCAAGTAACAACCAATGGAAACCAATATGACAAAGCAAGAAACAGCACTTTTAGGCAAGTTATTTGAACGAATAGCACAAATGGAACAACTCATCACCCAGCTCATCAACACCAACTCCAACGGTCAGAACCTCCAACCAACCATTCCCATTATGACACACAAAGAAGCCGCCAACTATTTAGGCATCACAACGCAAACCCTATACAATCTCGTCAATAAAGGAAAAATCGCTAAGGTGGAAGCAGCAGGACAAAAGAAAAACTGCTACTTGAAAGCAGAACTAAATAAGTACAAATATGGAGGAGAATTTGGTGAAAAAGGCATTAGAGCAGTTTTGTTCTAAGTTTCGTACAAGAAAGCAAGTTATGGATTTTGTAGGAATCAACTCCTATAAAACCTTCAAAAAGAAGTTAGAACAGCTAGAAATTATCCTTCTAGCAGGGCTAATACGCCCAAATGAAGTCAAACACATTGTCGAAAAACTAATGCAGGAAACTGAAACTTCCTGAACGAAAAACATACAGGGCGCGGCAGGGTAAAGGTTAGACCACTCACCCCTTTACTTGTTCGCAAGGCTTTGATAACTCAAAGTCATCGTTACCCCTATGCCATTTTACGAAGAACTATTTACTGCTCACTAAAACGAGTTAGACGCTGATAATAAACAAGTTAGAATAATTATCCATTTTTAATTATCCATTATCCATTCATCATCTTATGGAAGGTTTAACACAACAAAATCCACAGCTTGTAGCCATTCGGCTCGCTTGGAAAAGTCAAAACATCGCTACCACAGAAAGCGGAAACCTTGTTACCAAAGACACCAATAACTGCACCGAATATCAAGGGGCAGACCTCAAAAAAGCCTTTGCAAAGCTTGTTTCTCTGATGAGTTTTGACGAAAAACGCGCTTTAAAACACGCTTTGGAAATTGATGAGGAAGAGTAGGTAAGACAATAAAAAAATAGCATTATGGCATACACAATTGAGGAGAAATTGGAATATTTCAAGACCGAAAAGATACCCAATATTGAAGTACAAATGGCGGCTTTGCTTGTAAATTACGAAAATGAAGCAAAGGCAAAGGCGGAATCTTGGCAATATAGAAAATGTTTGGATTCCCT
>JBJXHA010000114.1:0-5105 GCA_046160275.1 Bacteroidia bacterium
AAATGTAATGCTGTACGGGCTGCTTTAGCTGCCCGATAACTTGCAAAAACTTCGTTTTTGCGCTTTTGCGGCAGCTAAAGCAGCCGCTACAGGTTTTAGTTAGCATTACATTTGAAGGACTACCGAAATTATTACGGAAGAATGAGCAACAGTAAACAGTTATCAGTAAACAATAAACAGAACTGATAACTGTTCAAAATGTCCACTGCTGCAAATGCTAATTTATTATCAACCATTAAAAGATAAAATGAGAAAAACATTACTAATTGGTTTCCTTCTGTTGCTTTTCACAAGCTACAGTTTTGCTCAATGTGGGGCAAATGAAGTGAATGTGAAAAGCGCAATGACTAAACCATATTGAAATGCTATGGAGAAACATGAAACACCAATGGTTAAACATTCACGATTTCGCTTCTCCTAAAACTTTGACTGATAATGAATTTCCCGCTTTTATGTGCATGAGAGCTGTTAAAAAGTAAGATAATAGATAACAGTTCATCGAGTAGGGGCGCAAGTCTTGTGGGACTTGCGCCCCTCGTTTCATTGGCACCTTAAACTACTTGTATAATTCTTTCATTTCTTGAATCGTTTGGATAGGATTGGCAGAGTTGAATACAAAACTTCCTGCAACCAAAACATTTGCCCCTGCTTCGATAAGAGAAGGTGCATTTTGTAGGTTTACGCCGCCATCAATTTCAATGAGCGTAGAAAGTTTTTGATTATCAATCATTTGTCGTAATTTTCGCGTTCTACCTACCACTTCGGGAATAAATTTTTGCCCACCAAAACCCGGATTTACCGACATCAAACAAACTACATCAGCCAAATGCAAGGTATCTTCTAATAAAGAAAGCGAAGTTCCCGGATTTACCGCAATACCTGCCTTCATACCTAGCGCACGAATCGCACCCAAAGTACGATGTAAATGCACCGTTGCCTCAACGTGAACGGTTAAAACATCAGCACCCGCCTTTTGAAAATCGGCAAGATATAACTCAGGCTCAACAATCATCAAATGCACATCAATCGGTTTTTGCGCCACTTTTTTGACCGCCGCCAAAATAGGAAAACCAAAAGAAATATTAGGTACAAAGCGACCGTCCATTACATCGAAATGAATCCAATCTGCCGCACTTTGATTTATCATTTCAACTTCTGCCGCCAATTTGCCAAAATCAGCCGCCAATATCGAGGGAGCAATCATTTTAAATGAATAGTGAATAGTGAAAAATATAAATTACAATTCCTTGCCACAAAGATACGGTTTTGTTGGAAGGTGAGGTGATTTTTGGGTAGAATATTTCTAAAAAAACAAGAAATGAGAGAATATTTTGCATCTTTTATTAAAAAACAATTAGCGTAATTCTTGTTTTTAGCGAAAATACGCTAATTTTATTCATTTTCATTCCCCTTCACTTTCGTATTTTAATAGGGGTATTTATAACAAATTGTTATTTTTTAGGCTTTTTTTCATCTTTTTGTGATTTTTTTTAAAGAAAACTTGCTTTTTGTTAAAATAGCCCATATATTTGCAATATCATAAATAAGAAAAATATTGCAAGCAGGCACCAAAAGGATGTGCCAAGCTGATGAGAGTTTTGAAGGTGCAAACCCTTCGCTTGCAACTTTACCCAACAAACGGTAACGGGTAATGGCGGTAAGGTGAATTGGCTCCAATAGTGGGATACTATTGGAGTTTTTTTATATATTTGTGCAGCAATTTATCTCTTTATTTTTCACGATTAGCCTATGCGTCATTTTATCCTTGTCCTTCTTCTTTTATCTTTTGCGCCCGTGTTAGCGCAAACGCCAAATGTGCCTGCTCCTACGGCTAAGGCGGTTTCTGATTTTGCCGAGTTGCTTTCTGATAGCGAGGAAAAAGCGATGAGCGATTCCTTAATGGCTTTTTATCAGGCAAGTACGCATCAAATCGCGGTTGTAACGGTTCCTGTTGCTTGGCAAGGAAATAGCAGTATCAAAGAATATGCTTACAGCCTCGCAAGTTCGTGGAAATTGGGGCTGCAAGGCAAAGACAATGGAGTGCTTTTGCTCATTGTAGGCAAAAAAGAGGATAAAAAAGGAAGGGGCGTACGGATTGAGGTAGGCTATGGATTAGAGGGTAATTTGCCTGACACCAAATGTAAGGAAATTCTTGATAATCAAATCATTCCTTCTTTTAAACAAGGGCAATACGCCACAGGAATCCAACAAGGAATTGTTGCCATTCAACAGGCGATTCAACATACAGAGATAACAAGTAGCTCCTCAACATCCTCCCCTACTCCTGCTTCCGTTTCATCTACAGAACAGCCTTATAATTCGCTTTTTAATTGGGAGCTTGTTTTGGCTTTTGTATTGTTTGTTGTACATTTAATTTTGTGGGCGCAGGAGACTTATAAAATAGCTAGGTATTTGATTTTTACGTATTTAACAGGCTTTGTTGTGATGGCGTTTATGAATACTCATCTCATTTCTGATGGACAGGTAGGAGCTTTGTTTGTTTTTGCTTTTATCTGGATTATTTATGCCCTTGTAGTTTTCTTCGCCTTGTTTAGTAACGGAAAAACCTATAGCTCCTCCTCAAGCAGTTCTCATTCCAACAGCAGTTATTCCTCTTATACAGACTATTCTTCAAGTAGTTACAGTGATAGCAGTTCTTCCTCTAGCGATGATAGTTCCTCTTCTTCGAGTGATTATAGTGGTGGCGGAGGAGATTTTGGCGGCGGTGGCGCAGATAGTAGTTGGTAAGTTTGCATAAAAAAGAGGCTGCCTAAAAAGGCTTCTACGTAAAAAGTTCGGAACTCTTCGAATAGTTCCGAACTTTTTAGGCAGCTCCTTTTTGTATATTTCTTTCGTAATTTCAATCAGAACATAATATATTTATTCATCTTCTGGCAACAAATTATAGGTTTCAAACCATGAAAAATGTTCCTCAATTAATTGATTTTTATTGACTTTCAAATAATTCAAATAGGCTTTGGCGGCAGGCGAAAAACGTTTATTTTTGAGCCAAATCAAAAACCAAGTAGAAACCAAAGGCGTGCCATCAACGGGGATAATTTGCAAAGAGCCATTCGCTAATTCATTTTTAATCCCAATCAAAGGCATCATCGAAATACCCAAACCCGCAATGATTGCTTGTTTTACAGCTTCATTAGAAGTTAATTCTATTTTTGAATGAATATCTAAGCGATTTTGTACAATAAAACTTTCCATTGCCCAACGCGTAGCAGAGCCTTTTTCACGGTAAATAATAGGCATTTTAGCCAACATCTCCATCGAATATGTAGATTCTTTCGCAGCAAGGTTGGCGTTTGCTACCCAGTATAATTTATTTTTCATTAAAGGAATTTGGTCAATCGCTAAATTTTCAGGCAAGACAGAAACAAGCGAAAAATCCACCTCATTTTTTGCCAAATTTTCGATAACGCGTTCCTTATTTGTTACATCTAAAGTCAATTCGATTCCTTCGTGTAACTTTAAGAAGTTCGATAAAAAATAAGGAATCACATATTTTCCTGTTGATACTACCGAAATTTTAAGGCGACCACTCAACTGCCCCTTATAGGCAAGCGTTTTATAGTTAATTGCATATACCTCATTCAAAATATTTTCAGCAGCTAAGGCAATTTCTCGCCCAAAATCTGTGATAAATAGCTTACGCCCAATGACTTCTGTAAGCGGAATGTCAAATTGATCTTGCAGGTTTTTCAGTTGAATAGATACGGCAGGTTGTGTTAGATGTAACTCCTCCGCAGCCTTTGTAATGCTTTGGGTTTGCGTTACTTTCAAAAATACTTGTAATTGATGTAATGTATAATTCATAAAAATTGTTAATCATTTTCCTTGCAAAGATAAATAAAATTTAATTAACAATAATTGGGTTTCTTGTGGGTAACTTATTTTTTCAAAAAAAAGCAAATTTTCTCATTTTCCAGCAAGAAACTTACGTTTTACCTAAGATGCTATAATTCACCACTGTTTACTATCACTATTTTTTGATGATATTAAACCGAGCAACTTCTTACACGAAGACAGCGTTATCTATTTAATTCTTTCAACTTAACTATATTTTGCGTTTATGAAAAAGTTTCTCATGTTCTTTCTATTTTTACACTTTGGGTTAATGTTAGCGTTTGCAGGACAGAACACTGCTGTTTATTCCCCAAAAATCGAACAAACGATTGCTACGTAATTTCCTACCTAATAATCGTAATTGTTCCACGCTTTTCCATTATCAAAGGTTGATAATTGTTTAAACCGCTGTTGGAGTACATTTCCCCTTTGAGATAATAGGTATAAACGCCTTCTGGAGCATCTTTGCCTTTTGATTTTCCATTCCATTTAGCATCGGGTGTTTGCGATTCAAAAACCACTCTCCCCCATCTGTCATATATCCATAATTGATAGGTGGTAAAACCTGTGGAGGAAATGCCCCATTCGTCATTTGTGCCATCACCATTCGGGCTAAAAGCATCGGGAATAAAGAGCGTAGAAGGTTCATTGATCAGACAAACCGTATCTTTCATGCTATCTTTACAACCTGCCGCATTTTGAAGGGAAAGGGCAACAACATACTGCCCAATCGCAGGATAAGTGTGTTGCGGTTGTTGCCCTAATATATATGGTTCGCTCGTTCCATCGCCAAATTTCCAAACACCTTGTGTCGCCCCTGAACTCAAATCCAAGAAATCAAAAGTTGCATCATAATTAATAATAGCGCATTGATTGGTGGGATTGCTCAAAAAAGAAGCTTTTACATAAGGATAAGCAGGAATGACAATATTGGCGGTTTTTTGGCAACCACTTGTAGAATCAGTTACCGTTACATCATAATCATAAAAAGAAGGAGCGGAAAGCGTTTGGGTAAATTGTGGAGGTTCTGTATGCCAAGAATACACATAATTGCTGTTTCCTACAACATTCACCGTAGCCGTTCCTATTTTCCCAAAACAAGCCGTATCACTTACGCTCAAATTTAAAGTAAAAGGAGGATACACAAAAATCGTTACCTCCGCAGTATCGGGATAGGAACAGCCATCTTTTGCGATAACGGTATAAGTAATGGTTGTATCAGGATTTACCGCCTTATTTTTTCCAAAACC
>JBJXHA010000115.1:0-5089 GCA_046160275.1 Bacteroidia bacterium
CCGATCTCCCGCGCCTTGCTTTTTCAAAGAATGATTTCCACATTCAGGGCATTGACTATCAAGGTTTTCGCTATGCGCACAATAATGGCATTTTGCATAATTTTTATCTTTATGATAGGTCAAAGAAATATCACAATTTACACATTGCGGAATGTGTCCACAGGTAGAACACTGTAAATAAGGCGAATATCCTCTGCGATTTTGAAATAAAATCACTTGCTCCCCTTTTTCCAAAGCTGTTTGCATGGCAGAACGCAACACCGAAGAAAAAACACCTTTCAAGGTTTTTTGCTTGGTTTCTACCCGCATATCCACAATGTGCATTTCAGGCAACTGCGCGGCAACTGCTCGCTGCATTAACTCAACCAACTGATATTTACCCGTCAGCGCATTATGATAAGTTTCAAAAGAAGGAGTAGCAGAACCTAATAAAATCGGGCAATTTGCGGCACGCGCCAACCAAATCGCTAAATCTCGTGCATTGTAACGCGGCGAAGGGTCATCTTGTTTAAAAGAACGGTCATGCTCTTCATCAACAATGATAAGCCCCAAATTTTCAAAAGGCAAAAAAATTGCAGAGCGCACCCCAATCACTACATCATACTGCCGCGTGCAGACCTTATGCCAAATTTCCACGCGCTCATTGTCATTAAAACGACTATGATACACACCCACCGTATTGCCTAATTCCCGCTTAACACGCTGTATAATTTGTTGTGTAATTGAAATTTCAGGCAATAAATAGAGAATTTGCTTGCCTTCTTTCAAATATTCCTTCATCAAAGTGGTGTAAACGTGCGTTTTCCCACTTCCCGTAATCCCATGCAGCAACACAGGTTTATGCACATTTTCGGTAAAGGAAGTCATAATTTCATCATACACAACTTGTTGTGGAGCATTTAAGGTAATTTCGCGCAAAGGCTCTGTATTTTCCAAAATTGGCATTCGCTCCACTTGCACCGATTTTTCCTCAATAATGCCTTTGTCTATCAAGGATTGTGCAGCAGCAGGCGAAATTTTTAATTCTTTGAGCGTTTCATTTTTGGGCGCGGCTTTTCCTTGAAAATAGTCGGACACAATGCGCAGCAGCAAGTTTTCTTGCGCAGGCGCGCGTTGCAATGCGTGAAAAACAGCTTGTAATTTTTCTTCGTTTTTATATTCTTCTCTTAAATGTAAATAACTACGGGTTTTGGGCTTATATTTTTCCTCCATTTTTTGTTTAATGCGAATAATGCCTTTTTCTTGCATTTTCTTTAAACGTGGGGTAACATTTTCAATCTCCCAAATTTCCGCTACCTCCTCCACAAAAATCTCCCCCCTTTCAAACAAAGCCATCAACAAAGTAATTTCTTTGTCATCAAATTTGGCATCATAATGTTTTTCTTCTCCAAATAAAGTCTGCTCTATTTCGGGGGCAAGCAATTCATCAATATCGCTTACTTCATCAGCTAACACAATGTATTGATTACTTTTGGGCTTCAATCCAATGGGCAAGGCAGCTTTTAAGACCTCGCCTTCGGTACACATATAATAAAAGGCAATCCATTCAAATAAACGAAATTGCAGCGAAAACAAAATCGGATATTCATCGCTAATGTCAATCACTTCCCGTAGCCGCCGATTTTCGTCAGTGTCTTCGCCCTCATACAGCCGCTTAATTACGCCTGTATAGGTTTTGTTGCGCCCAAAAGGAGCAAGTACGCGCTTCCCTTCTGCCGCAATTTGCGCCTGCTCTTCTTTGATACGATAAGAATAATTTGACTGCACAGGCAGCGGCAATATGACCTCAGCTAATAGCATGAATGTTGATTATCAATGAATAGAAAACTAAGTGTGCATCTCTTTAGGAGAAAAACCACAAAGTAGCAGAAGTTCAAGCACAAAGTTGCACAAAGAAAATGCTTTTAAACTCTCGCTTTGTATAGTTTTGTGAAAAACACTTTGTGAAACTTGGTGGTAAAAATACAAGATTGATACTTTATTCTTTCCCTATTCCTTAGCACAAAATTCAAAAAACAAGGTTTTGATAATGAGGGATTTAGCAAATATTTTTACTGAATCTCGCCCTTGCTTATTTTTTGTGCTAAATTACTAATTTTTTTGAGAATGACCTAATTTTTCTTTATTTTTTTAGGAGAAGTAACATAAAATGTGCTGTTTTTACACATTCAGCACAAGCCTTGCTGTTTCAGGGGCAATGCCAATCGTTGCGATAGCGCCACTATTAAAATGCAAAAAATCGTCTTCTATGCCATCGCTAAAAATCACACCATTCATCGGCATATAGGATTCGAGGGTAAGCGTGTTTTTGGTCGTAATAATGCCCATGCCAATTTTTGTTTGCGTTCTTTGGCTTTTAAAAGGTTCGCGCACCACAAACATCAGCTCATCTGCCTGAAATTGAGGCTGTTTGTTTTGTGTTTTCTTATCGCCTGTTCGCAAAAGGTTATGCGCCATGTTAAACACAGAACTTAACCAGCCTGTCGCGCCAGCTTGAGTAGAAACGATGATGCCGCTAGAAGAATGTTCCTCGCTTTTTTGCTTGTGGGTAATTTTATAACGCGCCGAAATATGCGTAGCTGCGCCAATAAATAAGTCATTAAATGCCAACAAACGCTGTCCATCGTTGAGTTTTGCCTCTGCAAAGCGCATTGTTTTTGCTTGAAAGGTATCATTCATTACCTGCCTTACGCCTTTCAAAAAGTTGCTCACTTCAAAAGGTAACAGCACGCCATCATAGCGCGTTTTGTCGGGATTTACAGCAACAATCGGAATATTTTTGGAATATTTTGCGGTATTTGCCACCAATCCATCTTGCCCAATGACGACAATGAGTTGATTTGCAGAGAAAATATAAGAAGAAACAAATTGCCTTTCTATAATTTTATGCTTCATCACCGTAGAAAGCTGACTTTGAAGCGAAGTGAGTGCTTGATGAAATTTATCATGTTCTTGCTCATATTCTTCAAAATTTCCGCCCATTTTTTCGATGTAAAATTTACTTTGCGCTTTGGTATTAAAGCGTTCTAACAAAGTTTCGAGGCGTGTTTTGTTTTTGACAATGATGGCGTATTCTATTTTCATGAGGAGGTATGATGGTAGTTAGTTTTTAGGGTTCGCAACTCTTAAAGAGTTGCGAACCCTAAGAACTAAAAAAACGCTTATTTTTTCAAAATAGACTCTAATAATTCGGGGCTAATGTTCAGATTTCCAATCTTTTCTGCATTTTCGGCAAGTAGGCGAAAAGCTAAGGAAATGTTAAATTTGGGGTCGGGATTATTGCTCAAAGCCGTGAGCAAACGCCAATCCAATTCTTTATAAGGCTTCAAAGTCGCCTCAATTACATAACCTTGTGCATCAGCTTCGACTTTGGTGTTTTCAGTTTTTTGTGCAATCAATGATTTACGCTGGTCTTCAATCGCAATGTCTGCCGCCAACTGCATTTCACGCAATTTTCGGTCATTTTCAGCCCTTTGCACCTCCGATTCCATCTTTTTCTCATCAATTTGTTTCTGCTTTTCTTCAATCGCAATTTCCGTATTCAATTCAGATTCTTTGATTTTTCGCTCTTGTTCTACGGCAAAATTCCTTCTTTCATAAATGGCATGGTCGGCTTCTTGTTGCAATTTTTCGCGCGTTTCGGTTTCCAAAGCTCTTGCCATTTCAGGTGTTGCCGAAATTGCCAAAATATTTGCCCCTAAAATTTCAATGCCTAACATCGCAATCGAGGAACTATTTTGCAAACCTTTGATAATATTTGCTTCCACCGCTTTTGCCGAGCGAATCGCATCTTTCAGTTTTATCCCATGAATAAAGGAAGACGTTGCGGTTTGCGCTTCATTAATAATCCGTTGGTTCAATTTTTCAATGTCATTTTTTTTGTATTGCCCATTGTCATTCACCGTAAAATCCAACACATCAGCTAAGGTTTTAGGGTTACTAATTTGATAGGAAATTTGCCCTTGAATTGTAACTCGCTGATAATCATTGGTTGATTCGCTAAAAACAAAAGGCAAATCATTACTTCCCATCGGAATCGCAACGATGGAACTGTTAAATGAGAGATAAAAAAACGACAAGCCACGCCCTTCGCGCTTTACTTTTCCGTTCGTAAAGTGCATGACATAAGTCATCGCGTCAAATTTAATGTGATTGATTCCTAACATATTTTAAGTGGAAATGGGGAAAATTTATCAAACAATTATCTTACCAAAAACATTCTTTTTACGTTAAAAAAACAGAAAAGGTTGATTTTGTAAACAAACAAAATCAACCTTTTTATCAACTGTTCCTTCTCCTTTGCCTTTTATTAAAATACTTGGCAAGAATTATTTCATGTCGAAGTTTTCACTTAAAAAACTGATAATGAGTTAATTATTATTATCATTCTCCATTATCAATTATTAATTATCCATTACCTACACCAATTTCGATTGGCACACAAAATTCGTTTTTTCTACGCCTGCTTCGGCAATGGATTTAAAACCGCCTGCAACTTCCTTGAAATTGTGAATGCCTTTGGCTTTTAAAATCGAAGCTGCAATCATGGAGCGATAACCGCCTGCACAATGTAAATAGAAGTTTTCTTTATCGTTCATGCCTACAAACCATTGGTCAATGCTGGCAAGCGGACGACAAAGTGCTTCTGCTACGTGTTCGGCGCGATATTCCGTTTCTTTACGTACATCAACCACCGTATCTTTTAACAAATCTACTTCTGACTTAAATTCGGTTGCGTTAATGCGACAGACTGTATCTATTTCTTTTCCAGCTGCTTTCCATGCTGCGATTCCGCCTTTTAAATAGCCCAGAACATTATCAAAACCGACTCTTGCCAATCTTGTTACAGCTTCTTCTTCTTTTCCTTCCTCAACAACCAACAACAAAGGCTGCTTCACATCGGCAATCAAGGCTCCGACCCAAGGCGCGAAATCTCCCGCAAGTCCAATGTTGATGCTACGAGGCACAAAGCCTTGGCAAAAATCATCAGCTCCGCGAACATCAAGCACAAGCGCGTCTGTGCTTTCGGCTGCCACTTCAAATTCCGCAGGGCTTAAGCCTTGCAAACCTTTTTCCATGACTTCCGCAA
>JBJXHA010000116.1:0-7053 GCA_046160275.1 Bacteroidia bacterium
CGAAAAAGTGTCATGCAAGCTCCTATTATCTCATTAGTTGAAGCAAAAGATGAAGATTTAGAATATGGACAAGCACAATGTACGGCACAAATGTATGCAGCAATGCGTTATAATCAAGAAGAAGGCAAACCAGTTCCTTTTATTTATGGTTGTGTCGTAACAGGTGGGGATTGGCGTTTTCTTCGGCTTGAAAATCAAACACTTACGCTTGATACCAAAACCTATTATTTAGTACAACTTCCCCTAATTTTAGGGATTTTCCACCAAATTATCCAAGAAATGCTAAGTATTTAACCATTCTTTTCGTTATCTTCATTCTCCCAATCACAAAAATTTTTTCTTTTTAATATGAAAAAGACATTACTTTATTCTTTCTTACTTGCTGCGGCTACGAGCTTATCGGCTCAGACGGCTGCGACAATCCAACAAATTCAATACGTGAGTCCTGCGGACTTGGCAAATTGTATTGATTCTTCGTCATACAAAGGGCAAGTTGTTACTACACGCGGTGTGGTAGTAATGCCTTTTGGACTTGCGGTAAATGGTACAGGGGCAACACAGTTGCGCAATGTTTGGATTCAAGATGGTACAGGCGCGTTCTCTGGCTTGGATATTTTTGACTCTAACTCTGCGGATATTGACAATTTAGTAGCAGGTGATTCTATCGAAATTACAGGTACAGTAACAGAATTTGGTCCAACAGGAGGTCCTCAGGTGGAATCAGAGTTAATTTCTATTACTGCGATTAATTTGCTAGGAACGAATCGCCCCGTAAAATCACAGCTTATTGACTTGGGAGACTTGAACAATGCGACACAAATCAATCAATTAGAAACAGGCGAGCAATGGGAAGGTGCTTTTGTTGAATTGTATAATGTTACAGTTACAGCAGTTGTTCCTTTTGCAGGAAATACGCGCGTGAGTTTTAATGTAGTTGATGCAAATGGAAACATGATTAACGTTTCTGACCGCTTCAAAGTACAAAAACTTCCTGCTGCGGGCGGTACATTTGTTCCCCCTGCTGTGGGTACAGTGTATGACACCCTGAAAGGTGTTATTATGCACTCACCTAATGGTTGTACGAATTTTAATGGTCGTGGGTATGAATTGCATCCTTTTGATGCTTCGCATTATGTGGTAGGAAATGTTGCTCCTCCTCAAATTTCGGCTATCGTAGCCACGCCAATGGTGCCTACTTCTAGCCAAACTGTTACTGTTTCTGCAAATATCGTTGACCAAAATGTAGGCGGAACAATTGCAAGTGCTACCTTATATTATGCAGTAGGTCCAAATAATACGACTTATTCTTCTGCGACTATGACGGCAAGCGGAAATACTTGGTCGGGAACTATTCCAGCGCAATCTGATGGTTCTTTTGTAAAATATTATGTATGCGCAACAGACAATGACAACCTAAGCTCTTGCTCGCCCAACGTACCTGCGGGAAGCGTAAATAATCCACTAGCGTATGTTGTTCGTGATAATGGTTTGACCATTTATGATGTGCAATTTACGCCATTTACCAGTGGAAATTCTATTTATTTAGATAAAACAGTTACCTTGACAGGGATTGTTACTGCTTCGGCTGAACCTGGAAATTTAGGTTATGTATTTATCCAACAAGAAAATGTTTTGAATTGGGGCGGTATTATGGTACAAGGAAATGCAGCTTTGGCGAGTTTGTTGGTAGGCGATAAAGTAACCGTTACGGGGGACATGAAAGAAAGTTTTGGTTTTACAAGAATGGAAAATGTTACCTCTGTTTCTAAAATCGGAACAGGCAGCATTACGCCACTTAACTTAGACCCAAGCATTTTCTCTTTGTATGGATTTGCAACTAACGAGCAATACGAAGGTATGTTGGTAAAATTAAAAAATGGCACTAATAAATTATATGTTGCTGATGAGAATGCAGATGATCCAGGTTTATTTGGCGAATATCGTGTAGGAATTGACCAATTCCAACCTGATAATGGTTGCCGTATTTTGGCAGGTCGCACGAGCACAGGCGTAGTAAATTCTTTGAATGTGTCTTATATTGCACAACAAAACGCAACTTGGACAGGTATCAATGTGGATACAACGTATGTAATTTTAGGCGATTGTATGAATAGCGTAACAGGAGTAATGTATTACAGTTTTAGCAATATGAAAATGTTGCCACGTAACAATGCTGATTTTGAAATGTATAACATCGGTTGCGTTAGCAGCATTGATGAGGCAACAATTGCAGCAATTAAAGTAAAAACATTCCCTACACCTGCAAACGAAAACCTAACAGTTCGTTACGATTTCCCTGAAAACATGGCAGCAACTTTCACTTTATTCGACCTAGCAGGTCGCCAAGTGGCAGTACAAACTATTTCAGGCAAAGCAGGCGAAACGAGCATCAATACTCAAAACCTTTCAAGCGGTACGTATATTTTGACAACTTCTGCCGAAAATACAGTAATTGCAAGAAATAAAGTGATGATTGCGAAGTAGTTAATTAAAATCAATTAAATAAACGCACTTTTGTAGCGGCTGCTTTAGCTGCCGCATCAGCGCAAAAACGAAGTTTTTGCCAATGGAGGGCAGCTGAAGCAGCCCGTACAACAAGCATTTTTAAGTGAAATTAATCAACTACTTTTAAAACAAGTTAATGCCTAAGACGATATTTATATCTTCTTAGGCATTAACTTGTTTGGTAGTGGCAAAAATATAATGCTAGGTAGAATTTGATACAGCAGATTCCCGTACAGTGCCTTTTATTCAAAATCAGCCTCAGAAAAGACCCTAATATGCTCTTCCTCTTTATAATTTTTATTTTTCCCTCCATAACAAATACGGATTTCCCAAAGTAAGGAACTTATCCATTACAAAATGCTGTACGGTGAGTAATAAATTTTCACCTTCGATAAAAGCAAAGAAACTTTCATCAGTATCTTCTCTCATATAAAGGTTAATAGCGCGCTTTTTGCCATCAAAATAAGTAACGGTGTAAATAATGTCAGGTAATTGAGTTTGTAATTGCTGCAATTTGCCTGGATATTGCGCATGAGCAATCGTTTCAAAATAGATTTTTCCTTTGAAATTGGCAAGAAAGGGCTTTAACTTCGTAGAATCGGTAGATTTCCCGTTAAGAAGCCAAGGCGAAGTTGTTTTTTCACGAGAAAGGAGCAAGGAAAGCTGCGTTTTTTTTGTGAATTTTGCCTCTACTTGCTGAATATTGCTCAAATTGGCATTAAACAATAGGTTTTCGCGCCAAATATTCGCTTCAGTAGGAAAAAAACCATTCAAACTCCCTTGTAAGCCTGGCAATTCGACCAAATATCCGTTTTCTGCACCTTCTATTTTAAGGTAAGAGCCAATGTGGTTGAGTCCTTCCATGCCCACTTGATAAGCTTTGAGCTTTTCATTGCCTTGGAAAAATTCCACCAAAACATGACTTTCTTTCATGCGCTCTTCGATTGTTGCTTGCCCCTTTTCGTTTACCTTTTCTCTCACCCGAATTGCGGAAATTGTTTTAAAGAATAGTTTTAATTGAGGTTCAGACACATTTGCCTCGCCATTGAGTCGCCAATTTTTGCCATCTTTGGTCATTACTACCGCCGAAACCTTTTTGCCTTGCTGCATTTTTGTCAAGGTAACTTTGGAAATGTTTGCCGTATCTGTCAACGCGAAATTGCTTTCTTCGGCGGAAGTTGTACGCGTGATGTCTCTTTTTCCAATGGTGAAAAATGCAAAAACAGCCAATGCTGCTAATACGCCAAGTAGTGCTAATGTTTTGTTATTCATCTGATTAACTATTAAAAATGGAGTTGTTGGTTATCATAAAATTTGCCTTTGTTAACAAGAGTTTTGTGTCACTTCGTTTTTTATCCATGCCAAATAATTTTCCTCTCCTTTTTCAATGGGGTAGGCTACAATGCAAGGCACTTCGTAACTATGCAAACTTTTCACGAGGCTTACAATTTCTTCAAATTTATCAGAAGTGGTCTTAGCAATGAGTACCACTTCGCTATCCTCCACGATTTTTCCCTCCCAATGATAAAAAGAAGTCATGTTTGGGAGCAAGTTTACGCAAGCAACAAGCCTTTTTTCAACTAATTCGCGCCCAATGTTTTTCGCCTCCTCAAAAGAAGCACAAGTGATATAAATGATAAGCATAAGAAAGTGATAGTTGGGGTTTATATAGAGTTCGGAACTCTTTAAGAGTTCCAAACTCTATATAAACTTTTGAATTTATACTCAAATCATTCAATGATTTCTTTCTCCCACAATATACAAGGGTCTGTTTTTTACATCTGTACTAATTCTGCTGATATATTCGCCAATAATTCCGATGGTAAGGAGCTGCACTCCCCCTATGAACATGGTGCTAATGAGCATCGAAGTCCAACCTGCCACCACTCTATCAAAAATAAAATAGGAAACCAGTGCATAAATAATCACCAAAAAAGAAAAAAAGGCAACCGAAAATCCTAAATAAGTAGCCAATTTTAAGGGCAAATCAGAAAAAGAAGTGATGCCATCAAGGGCAAAACGCAGCATCTTTTTCAAGGTATAACCCGTTTCTCCTGCCACCCGTTCTTGCCTATCATATAATACAGGACATTGAGAAAAACCTGTCCAAGCAATTTGTCCACGCAAGAATTTACTATGTTCAGGCATTTTTCGAAGTTGCTCCACTACGGCAAAATCTATCAATCGAAAATCGCCCGTATCAATCGGAATATCAACGGAGGTAATACTGGCAAGAGTGCGATAAAACCATTTGGCGGTAATTTTCTTAAATATAGTTTCCCCCGCACGAGAACGGCGTTGCGCAAAGACAATTTTATACCCTTCTTGATATTTCGCATATAGTTCAGGAATCACTTCGGGCGGGTCTTGCAAATCTCCATCAATAATGACCACTGCCTGTCCATTTACATGGTCTAGCCCTGCTGTTACCGCAATTTGATGTCCAAAATTACGGGTAAAACTTAAATAAGAGAAACTTTTATCTTGCTGGGCAAGTAAGCGCAACTTTTCTAATGAATCATCTTTACTTCCGTCATTGACAAAGATAATTTCATGGTCATCGCCTACTAACTGTATGGCGACTTGCTTCAAACGTTGGTGCAATGCCATCACAATGGCAGATTCATTAAAAATAGGCGCGATAATAGATAGTTTGTACATAGAAAATGTAAATTCAAGATGCAAAATTGCATAAATTTATGAGAATCTGAAAACCGAAAAGCTAAAATAGACAAAATGCTACACAGATACTCAATTTTTACACACGAATTTATACAAAATTTCCCTAAAAAAGCCGTAAGTTTGTTCACTTTTCGTTACAAGTGTATCTTTGTAGGGGAAAGGAAATATTAGGTGGTGGCATGGCTAAAAAATATAAACATTTGCCTGTTTCCGCCCAAAAAAGCAGTATGAAAGTCATGATGGATTCATCTATTAATATCTTCTTATCCATTGATTGTAACATTTTCAATTAAAATAAAAGCATGAAAAAAGTAATTTCCACCTTATTAGTGGCACTAGTTAGCCTTTCTTTTACGTTTGCACAAAAAATTGCGTATGTGAACACCAAAGATGTGATGGGCAAAATGGAGGAGTATAACTCTATCCAAGATGAGATAAATCGTACTTCTCAAAAATGGCAGCAGGAATTGGAGAAAATGTATCAAGATATTGAAACCAAATATCGTGATTATCAGGCGAATGAGGTAATTATGCCAGAAGACGTGCGCAAAGAACGTCAAGAGGAGATTTTTAAACTGGAGCGCGATGCAAAGGAATATCGAGAGAAAAAATTTGGCTATAATGGCGAGTTGTTTCAGTTGCAAGATTCTAAGGTGAAACCTTTGCAAGACAAGGTGCTAAAAGCCGTAGAAGCTGTGGCACAACGTCGTCGCTTTGATTTTGTCTTCGATAAGGCTTCAGGCGATGTTACTTGGCTTTATACAAATGCCACTTTTGACCTTACGCCCGATGTAAAAAAAGAGCTAGGGGTAGAAGATGCAACAGGCGGTGATGGAACAGGTACAGGAGGAACAAAACCCGCAGCAGGCGGTAAAGATTCGCGTTCAGGCGGAAAATAGCGCGTGGATTATGCCAATTTTTAGATTTTTCTTATACAAATTGGCGTGAAAATCGCTATGTTTGCAGCGAAATTAAGGGGAATGTCGTCTTATGTGTTTCTACCAAGAACAAAACATTCTCTATACTATTAATCAAATCATTTTATTTTAAACTAATCTCATGAAGATGAATTTTAAAGCCTTGTTTGCAATGTTAATTCTTTGCGTAGCGATGTCTAGCAATGTAGTTGCACAGGTGAAAATTGGGTATTGTAACATTCAAGTTGTATTGGCATATATGCCCGAAGTGATGCAGATGGAACAAGAGTTAAACACTTTCCGTCAAAAATGTGCTGAAAGCCTACAAACAAAGGAAAAATATGCACAAGATAAATATGCAGAAACGATGGAAGCAATAGAAAAAGGCTTATTGTCGAAAGAGGAAATTGCTGGGCGCGAGCAAGAGATTATGAAATTGCAAAAAGAAATCCAAGATTATGCGCAAAAATGTGAGGCTGATATGGGAGCAAAGCAACAAACGATGATGAAACC
Organism: Bacteroidia bacterium; assembly: GCA_046160275.1. Classification (GTDB taxonomy): domain Bacteria; phylum Bacteroidota; class Bacteroidia; order J057; family J057; genus JBJXHA01. The sequence goes on from JBJXHA010000116.1 coordinate 6,618, forward strand.
TGTTACGGAGAAATTAAAACAAACCGTTGATGGTATCGCCAAAGAAAAAGGTTATACGCACGTACTCAACTCTATGGACGCAGGCGGAACTTCTATCATTTTGTTTGCCCCAGAAGGTGATGATATTACACAAATTGTAATGGATAAATTGGGAATCAAGGCTGCAGATGCAAGCAAGCCTGCAATTCCTGCCGCACCTAAAAGCCCAGCAATTGGAGGCGGAAAGTAAGAGAAGGTTTTAGTAGAGCTAGTAAGGTGTTTTTTAGCACCTTACTAGCTCTTTTTCTATTTAATAGCCCAAAGGATTTCCGCTTAAAAAGAAAAGGTAAGTGATGAGTTGTAAAACAAATAGCAAGGGATAAATTCCTGTTTTTTCTCCGATTTTGGCGGCGAAGAAGAGGGAGAAGGGAAAAAGTACTGAAAAATAGCGTGGAAT
>JBJXHA010000117.1:0-5468 GCA_046160275.1 Bacteroidia bacterium
TTTTACGTAAGGGTATTTTTCATCAAAAGTGAAATACTCAGCATAGCTCAAAACAGGTCCTTCTTCCAAAGGAATTACTCTAATGCTCTGACCCTTATAATTTTGACCAGTCCTGGTCATTAAGTCACCTACCACTTTTACAGAAACTGGTTGATTGTCGGGATAACTTCCATATTCCCCTATAAGCAAAACCGTTCTCAATTCAAATTCTTCATTGGCAGGTTGTAAGCTTGCTGCTTCTACAATGTAAACATTTCCTTTTTTTGTGGTTACCTCAAAGTCTGAGCCATCTATTGTTTTGGGGTTTAATTCATGAGAAAAAACGAGTGGCATTCCATCTTTGCCGTATGCTTTACTATATATAATTGTTGCTTTTCTGGTTAATCCATTATCTAAACCGAAAAAGGCAGTCAGTATTTTTACTTCTCTTTTTCTGTCCACTTCAGGCACGGTTTCAGATTCTAAAATCTTTGGGGCAAGAACACTACAACTTACAAACATTGTAATGATAAAAGTGAGTGCTATTAATTTTTTGAAAAAGGAGAATTTGTTCATTTTGTAAATTTTTTAAGTTTTAAATTAAGTTTTAAAAAGAGTACCCCACAAAAAAAAGATACCCGTATTCACGCTCTGCAAACAAATCATAGTAAACCTCTCTTGTAAATCCAAAGGAAAGCTTATGTTCATTTTTGAAACGCTTGATTGCCATCAATCCAAAGTCTCTTTCATTCGAAAACCGCTCAAATTCGGCAGGGTCTTTAATGAAAAACCACTCAAAGTATGGTCGGATTGTCCATGAAGATTCCTCCTTAGCTGGTATTGGGATGTCAAGACCAACTTGATACCGCAGTCGTCCATAGTTTTCTTTCGTTTTAGGTTGCTCTTCGGTATAGAAAAATCGCCATTCGTATTTCAGTTGTTGCCTCAAAACAATTTTTGCAACGATTGGAAGTTTGAATTGTACAGCCGTCCATGGTCGCATTTCAAAGAAATTTGTAATATTTCTATTGAAGGTATAGTAACCGTTTAACCCACCAAATAGGCTAAAACGATTCATTTTTCGCGCACCCGCAAAAGACGCCCCCCATCTTCTCCATGCGGGTTCGTTATACAGGTGTTTGAAGTTGGCTTCGCCAATAAGCTCCCATTTTTCATTTTCCATCAGTTTTTTTTCTAAAACTAATTCATGAAAAAATTCATGCTGACTGTAAGCATGATGACTTATACTTATGAAAAGAAGCACCAAAAACTTCAGTAAGTGCCTTTTCTTTTCTTTAAAAAATACGATTAAGTTGATCATTTTTAAAATATTGTATCTAATTCTACTTTGGCACTTTAGAAAATTCTTAAACCAATGGTATTATCAAAAGCGACCCCCTCAGTATTTTTAGCATTTTTGGAGAAACTTTAAGGCTTTTTAATGCCCTTTTTTCTCAAAACGCCCTCTCGAATTATTCATATTTTCTAAAGTGCCAAAGTAGAACTAAGCTCTTAAATATAGAGATTCTACTCTCTCCTTTAGTTCTTGATTGAACTTTTTATACATTGCCATCATTTGATGTTCTGCCAAAAAATTCAGTAACCGACTATGATGCCCATGTAAGCCATCTTCTTGGTGAAATATTGTAGTCCCGTTTTCTGTCGGCTCTAATGAATAGATATGATGGTCTTGTGTCTTACCAATAATGTCACCAGACCAGCCAAACATTCGTCCTTCTTCATAGTCCGTGCATACATGCTCCAACTCCATTACACCTCCTGTCAACGGATTTTTGAAGTAGGAAACGAAATTTTCGCCTTTAGTCAACTTATTGGTTGAGATACCAATGAAGGAGGAACTCCACTCCTTTAATTTGTCCCAATCAGTCAGTACGCTCCACACTTCCTCTGATGAAGCGTTGATTTCTATTGCTGTAAAAACGTGATTTTTATTGTCTTCCATAATCTTAGGCTTGGTTATTATTTCGTTTCCTTCTTTTCGACCAGAACACCACAGCAAAAACACCAATAACAAATACCAATAGGTATGGAAGGGCTTGCATAAACATTTTAGTATAGGACTTTTTAGCCACTGTTCCTTGGGCTGAATAACCTTCAGGCATATCTTGAACACCTACGTTTTTTGCATAAGCCTCATACGCTGCCAACATTTTTTGGAACCTTTCGGGCTCTTGTTGGGCAAGGTCATTTAGTTCACTTGGGTCGTTTTCAAGATTGTATAAATGCCATTCTATATCTCCCAACGGAATATTATTTTTCACAATCTTATACCCGTTCAAGAAGTAAGCAGCACTTGCGGCTGCCTCCAAGCCTATCCCTTCATTTGCAGCATAAACAGGTATAGACGGATTGTTTATATGAGGAAGCATACTTTTTCCTGTAATAGGTGCATAACCTTCATTAGCAGTAGTTGGGAGACCAACCAAATCATATATTGTTGGGGCTATATCTGTAAAAAAAGAAAAAGCATTTGTTCGCTGATTTTTCGGCATATTTTTCCCACTTAAAATTAGCGGTACCCTTATGCCACCCTCGCCCGTGTAATATTTAAAATAAGAAAACGGAGAAGATACGGCATTTGCAAATTCGGGTCCTACGAAACCAAAAAAACCTTTTTCTCCATTCTTATCTAAATCGGTGTGATAACCATTTCTTTTTGCCCAAATTAAGCCCTGCGTATAGTCTGCACCATCGGGTCCATTATCTGATGTAACAATGAAAATCGTATTTTCCATCAGTCCCTTTTTGGTTAAATACTCAATGTATCTACCAATGTGATAGTCCATGGCTTCGAGCATACCTGCTGTTACAGCCATATTTGTGCTGTGAGATTCTTTTTCTTTTTCAGACAATTCTTCCCATTTTTTGAATTGTGGAAAAACATCTGAGAACTGCGCACTTTGAGGGATAAATCCTAACTGTTTTGCCTTTTCAAATCGCTTTTGACGTAGTTTATTCCAGCCTTCTTTATAGGTTTCTTTGTAATGATCTACAAATTCCTTTGGCGCTTGTATAGGTGCATGAATTGCCTGAAAGGCAATGTAGGCAAAAAATGGGTTATTCTTTTGTTGTTCCGCTTCATGAAATTCAATCGTTTTGTCAATATAGGTTTTTGATGAATAGAAATCCTCGGGCAACTCCACCTCTTTGCCATCGGCGTACCAATGGGCTATTGGCTTCATAGGTAGATAACCGTGATTATCATAATTACTCGCACCAGAGCCTCCTAAAATGAAAGTGCGGTCAAATCCTCTTTTTGAAGGCAACGTTTTTTCATCATGACCCAGATGCCATTTACCTGTCATATAAGTATTGTACTTCGCTTCTTTCAAACGTGTGGCGATGGTTTGTACCCTATCATTCAAAACCCCAGCATAACCCGGCTTGCTTTGGTATTCTTCGGAAAGAAATTCAGGTAAATTAGCTACACCAGCCAGATGACTGTCCGTACCCGTCATGAGCATAGCTCTTGACGGGGCGCAAACGGGTGATGCGTGCATATTCGTAAACATTAGACCGCCAGTCGCTAACTTGTCTATGTGAGGTGTACGTGCTTCTCCACCATAAGCACCTAAATCCATCAAGCCAGAATCATCTATTAAAATCAAGACGATGTTCGGCTTGGTATTGGAAGTATTTATTGGTTGTGCCTTTAGCGAACAAACAATAAATAAAAAGAAAAAAATATTTACAGCTGAATTTTTCATTCGTTTCATAACCAAAGTTTTGGCTTGTATAATTAATGTAATTGTTGAAAAAAAGTCGGATGTTCATTAAAAACTATACCCAATGGAAACCCCATAGCGAACCGTCCAATACCAAAAATTGAATTCAAGGGATCTGCTATTGAGTTCTATATCCCTGTAATTTCCACCTATGCCAAAATTTTGATTCAACGCATCCGATAATCTTGAAAGTTCGCCACTACTCAACGTGATACTGGAATTAAAACGAACCCGATTTGGAGAATAACCCACCCCTAGGAACTCAAAATCAAAATGCCAATTATTTTTAAGATGAACTTGATAGCCAAGTAAAATTCCAAAATTCAGCGCACGATATTCCAAGTTTACTTTAGGACTAACCTTGGTTATGCTATTACCAAATTGAGCATCGGCACTATAGTCTATACTTCTATACCGCATAAAGCCTCCTGTATAAAAACCGTATGGTGTATTGCATTCAGAGAAATCAATGTAGCGTCTTACTTCTGCGAGAAAATACCGATTTTGAATATCTGTATTCAAAAATGCTAAGTCAGCATTTGAATTTAGTTGAAAATCGGATCGGTCAGCGCTCCAATTTGCACCAAAACCTGCAACAATACTCAAGTTTGGCTTCACAAAACGCTCATAAGAGATTTCACTTGTAGCACTCAACAACGGTGGTATAATATTGACCTTGAACACATTTTTCCGTAGTGGTGAAGTTGAGGATTGACTATTAGCAACGCTAGCCGCCCCAAGCAGCAAAAAGGAAACAAAGAATAAGCTTTTTAAAATTTTCATTATCCTTTTTCTTTTAAAGTTTTCAAAATTAATTGGGCAGTATTATGGCTGGAATTTTGATTATGCCCAGTAACAAATCGCTTGTCTTGGTCAATAACAGTGATTGTATTGAATTGGTCAATAGGTTTTTCATGACTGGCTTTATATATCGCTCCAGCTTTATTTAACTCTTGTTCAGGATGGAAAGGCGTAAATTCAATCCCAAATGATGCCAGTTGCTTCTGAGTAACCCCAGTCATGGGTCTGCCCTTAACCAAATAGTCGCCATTTTTATCTTTTGCATTCGTAAATGCCAACGCACCATGACACACACTACCCATGATAACATCGGAGTTGTAATAAGCGTCGGATACTTTAGTGGCAACAATTTCGGAATTCATATCGTAGGCAGCACCCCATCCACCTGCAAAAAAGACGATATCGTAGTCTTTTATATCAATATTAGCAATCGGGATGGCGTTTTTTATTTTGGCTTGAAAAGTTTCATCCTTCTCAAAACGCTTGTCTTCTTTGGATTCTAAAAAATAATAGAATGACTGTGGGTCAATGGGAACTTCTCCTCCTTTGATGCTGGCAATATCTACTTCCATATTTGCATCTAAGAATTCATAGTAAGGTATAGTCATCTCGGATGCGAATACACCAGTAGCTGGACCAGTCGTTTCACCAGGTTTATTCAACACATTGTGACTGGTTGATACGATAAGTGCTTTCTTCCCCTTTAAATCGAATTTTATTCCGTCAGGATCATCAGGATGAAAACCACGAGATTTTAGGATGTAGGGCAGTGCAATGGCGAGGATAGCAATTACGGCTAAAATGCTGCCAATTACATAAAACGTTTTTTTGTCAAATTTCATAATGAATTGCTTTTAAATGATGTATTATCTTTAAATATTTCTGACAGCAAAGGTAGGATAGGTGTAAATTGAAAGCACTCAACAAATGTTGAGAAATGAA
>JBJXHA010000118.1:0-24078 GCA_046160275.1 Bacteroidia bacterium
TTGACCTCAAATATACTACTTTTTTTTATACTTTTTTACTATCGTTTTTTCATCGTTTTTTTGCAACCCATACTTACATATATATTAGGATGTTTTTTTAAACCCTTCCCATTTTTTATAAATGTACACCTTATTTGGTTTTGCGAAAACCCAAATAAACTATTTAAGATTAAAATTAACGCTAAAACTATCTTATTTTTCATGATTAAAAAACTAAGAAGGAAGCTGTCTAAAAAGTTCGGAACTCTTCGAAGAGTTCCGAACTTTTTTAGGTAGAACATAATAAAAAAGCAATCACAACGAATGATGTTTTTTGTAAATTAGCCTTTTTGGACAGCCTCCTTTTCAACAACCTTCTCTTGGTTTTATTTCCTATTCTTTCACAAATTTCAGCCTTTTTCCCTGCCCATTTCCTAGCCAATACAAGCCTATGGGTAAGGTGGAATTTATTTAAAGTAATTATGCATTTTTATCTATTTTCACTTTTTATAGAAAAATTTGCAAATTTGTGTGGTGTTATGATTGAAATTACAATGTTAGGAAATTGACAACTAAAAGTCAAGAGCGAAGGCAAATTTTAAGGAATGAGCAAAAAACAATGACTATTTTCGCTGAATTACATCGTAGGTTTTCTTCACAAACACGCCTCTTTTCTAAGCTCCAGCCCCTAAAATCTCAACATTTCTCTCTTTCTGCTTTTTATTTTCAAAACATCTTCTTACCTTTACAGCCAAGCCATATTTTTACTTTTCGTATGCCTACAGCAAATAGAAATTTATATGCCCTGATTGTAGGGATTGACAATTATCCGCCACCTGTACCTAAATTGCAAGGTTGCGTAAACGATGCAGATTCGATTCGTGTTTATCTGCAAAACCGTGCACCCAAAGATGGGATTACCTTGCAAGTCAAGACTTTATATAACGAGCAAGCTACACGCGGCGCGATTGTTCGCCAGTTTGAAGACCATTTGGCAAAAGCGGGTCCTAATGATGTCGCACTTTTTTATTATTGTGGGCATGGTACACAAGAGCCAGCAAATGAATACTTTTGGGATTCAGAACCCGATAAAATGTGCGAAACTTTGGTCTGTTATGATAGCCGCTTAGATGATGGAATGGACTTGGCAGACAAGGAAATGGCATCTTTGATTGATGTTGTGGCAAAAAAAGGAGCGCATACGGTCATGATTTTTGATTGTTGCCATTCGGGAACGATGACCCGCGATTTAGATGAGAATTTGGAGGAAATTCCCAATACCACTACTTCTCGTACAATCGCACCTCGAAACATTGAGCAAAAAGACAAAAACGGCTATCGTTTTGTACGCCCTTTGAGTGCTTATCTTCGCCCCGAAGATTTTGAAAGAAGTCTTGACGAAAATATAGGCACACGCGATATTCAAGTTGATGAAACGAGAATCAAAATTCCAAATCCTAAACATATTTATATTTCTGCTTGTCGCTCTGACCAAACAGCGAAAGAAACTACGCTTGGCAAACAAAGACGCGGTGTATTTTCTTACAGTTTGGTAAAAACCTTGGAGGAAATGCAAGGCAGTATTACCTATGCGGATTTGGTGCGTAGAGTGCGTGCTTTTGTCGGCAATAAAGTAAGCGACCAAATGCCGCAAATTGGCGCAGAGCCTCAAGATTTAGTAAATCTCCCCTTTTTGAATGGTATGGCAAACATTCCGAAAAGAGATTTTTACAATATGTATTATGACACCAATCAACGTGCTTGGGTGATAAATGCAGGTTCGGTGCATGGCATCAAAGCGAATGCCTTGTTATTGGTATTTAACAATAATGAACCCGATACTCGCTTGATTAACAAGGCAATAGGCAAAGTAACGGTAATAGGAACGGAAGCAAACCTCTCTTCGCTAAAACCTTCTTTTCCTGCCGATACCACCTTGACTTATAAAGCGGTTTTATTCAGCTTGCCTATTCCCAAAACCAAAATATTCCTTTCGGGAGATGTTACAGGCATCACACTTGCGCGTCAGGCTTTGGCAAGCGTGGGCTTAGATGGTACGCCTTCTTTGTATATCGAAGAAGTGAAAGACGTAAAAGCCTCTGAATATATTCTACATTCTATTAATAATCAATACATTGTAACAAGATATACCGATGGTGCTGACAAGCCATTGATTGAGCAGTTGGTTGGATTTACTCCCTCAAATGCTTTGAAAGCCATTGATAATTTGGAACACATTGGCAAATGGGAGGCTACAATTGATTTAACGAATCCGTCTTCTTCCCTACCTTCTGATGCTATAAAAATTGAAATTTATCAATATTTTGGGGAAGAAAATGAAAAATTAGCAGGGGATAATGGCGATGAGGTTTTGTTTACCTTTAAAAAAGGCGAAGATAAGGCAACACGTCCTCGTTTTCGTGCAAAAATGCTCAACAACACCGACCAACGTTTATATTGCGCACCGCTTTATTTATCAGCAAGTTTTGAAATCGGTACGCAACTCTTGCATGAAGGTGGAACATGGTTAGAAGTGGGCGAGGAAATATGGTTGGCGATGGGCAAACCGATTCGCGTGGGTATTTCTGATGAATATTTGGCATTGGGTAAAAACACAATTAAGGAAACCTTTAAGGTCGTTTTTTCTACCGAAGAATTTGATGCCTTGTTGATGCGCCAAAATAAACTTAACGCCCCTAAAGTTGCAACAAGAAGTGCAGATAGCCTCAATCCTTTGGCTCGTATTTTAGGCGCAGTCCAAAGTCGTAGTTTAGAATTTGGAGCTGACGAGGATACAAGCTCAGAAAGAGGTAACCTCACCGATTGGAATACTACGATTGTTACCATGACCATCAAATGTGTGGACTCAACTCCTACTACACCGCCTAAAAAGCCAAGTAGTTTGAGATAAAATGGATTTTATAAGAAATTCATTTTTGAAACAAAGGGGCTATTCCTATTGAAAAAGGTGGCTCACTTTTTAAAAAGTGAGCCACCTTTTTCAATAACATTTTTATATCAAAAATAAAAAAAGAGCTTACTTATAAGTATTCTGTCATAATTAGTTTATGTTAAGTAATTTACCAAAAATATTAAGGTTTTTCAATTAGCATAAGTAACTGATAATCAATCTTTTTAATCATTATCAATTCTCCATTATTAGTTATCAATTACTTAATATCTTCATTCAGCGCATTGATAATGAGCAAGTTAAAAGCATTTTCCATTATCAATTATTAATTGTCCATTACTTACTCATTTCCATGAATAAATTTACTTTTCTTTTACTTATTTGTTGCTTTTTCTTTGCTTGTACCCCTAAATATAATTTTTACCTCGTAAACGGGGGCAAAGTTCCTGCAACAGTTGTTGTTAATAATCAAACTTTTAAGCTACTTGCAGGCGACATTCAACTAATGTACTTGGACAAAGGCAATTATCAAGTGAACGCCAAAAGCGAAGATGGCAAATTTTCGAAAGATACCCTCATTAGCGTGGATAAAGGAGGAATTATCAATATAAATCATGAAAAATTTCTACTTTGGAAGGAATTTTATGGCGATAACAACCTGCGCGAAAAATACGTGCATGATACTACGCTCATTCTCAATAACATTTCCTACATCGGCGATTTTATTCAATACGATTCTACGCAATTTTATCTGCCTCAAACTTGGGATTTGCAAATAGATGAATCTTTTCCAGAAACCAAAACAGGCTGGCATCTTTCTAAGGACAAGCAATATGATATTTTGTCCAAAATTTATCGCCAACGCGAGTTTATTGATGAGTATATGTCGCTCACCAAAACAGCAAGCCCTAACACACAAACAACGAAGCCTTAACTTTTTTCGTTAGGGAAATTGTAGTTTCGTTTCTTCACTTCCACTTTTTATTGTCATAAGCACGAGTGAGTAAAAAACCAAGAAAATGGTTTACATATAAACAGATGATTATCAAATATTTAATATCATTATTCACTATTCATTTTTAACTATTCACTATTTATAACACATTATCGTTTTAATATGAGAAATTTTTTACGCGCAACTTGCATCGTTCTTCTTTTATCTTTCCTTGTTGGGGGCTGTCGCTACAAACCCAATCAGGGCTTTAACTGGGACGTGGACATCGCCGCACCTGTAGCTTTCTCCGAAGCAGGCATTGCCGACTTTGTAGCTAGTTCTTTGGTAACAAATCCCGGCGACAACGGACTTTCGCTAGTTTATCGAGATACCTTGTTAGATGAGCCTGTATTAGATTTTTTGACAATTCCTGATACTGTAATTCGCCAGTCCGTTTCTCTGAAAACACTAGAACTCCCTGCTGATACGGTAAGGCGTTTGGTTACGATTGGAGAACTAGCGCGTCAACTCATTACGCAAGGGGGAACAAATGCCATTATCGGAACAAATATTTTAAATAACCAAGGAAATACCATTATCTTACCGCCTGTTACAGGAGCTAAATCCGATGTTTTCGACATTGATGCCTCTAATTTTTTTGAGTATGCAACCATCTCTTCGGGAGATTTGCATTTGATGATTTTTAATAAAACTGCACTCCAAATGGAAAATGCAGCTTTTCGAATTAAGAATAGAGACAACCCGACCATTATCGCAGAAGATACCTTTGCCTACATTCCACCCAATGGCTTTGTTGAAAATTGGTATCCGCTTGCAGGTAAGACCATACAAAGCAACCTAACAGGACAAATGACCAATTTGGATATGCAAATTCAGTCTGTAAAAGTGGATACCAACGAATACATTGAAATCCTCATGATTGCAGAAAAACTAAAAGCCTCTGATGCTGTTGCAGTGTTTCCAAATCAAACAGTGATAGACTCAACTGCTGAAATCACCTATGATTTTGGGGATAACAGACAAGACGTAGAAATTACTAAGCTCGGCATTAAATATGGAAAAGTTAAAATTAAAGCATACAGCACAGTAGAAGATACCATTCTTTTCCAATTTGAAATTACCAATGCTACCAATCCTGACGGCTCTCATCCAGGATTAATTAGTAAGATTCCACCTGCGCCCGTAGGAGGAGTAAGTTTCCGCGAAGACTTTTACGAAATACATAATGCCTATATGGATTTGAGCCTTGGGGGTACAACTTGGAACAAAGCTCAGCAGCGCATTAAGGTCGACCTTTTATCTTCGGGGCAACCTGTTCATTTTGATTTGAGCGATAGTATTTATGCTGACTTTGGGTTAGTGGATATTGTGCCTTATTATATGGAAGGGTACGTGGGCAAAGATACCCTTCATTTCGTAGGTGAAGAAATAGTTGAGGCTTTTGATAAATTCAATTTTAACCTTGATGGGGTGAAGTTTAAAGACCCTCGTTTGGGCTTAACCTTTGCTAATTCGGTGGGGGTTGATGCGGAACTAGAAGTGGCACAATTAGAGTTTTTTAATACAAAAAAAGGTACTTCTTTGGCACTTAACAGCCCTTGGAACAATGGACAGCCGCTTTATATTCTTGGTCCCACAACGGCTGATACTTCCGAAATCAAGGTAACAACCTTTGAAACCTTGAACGCGCAAAATAGTAACATTGCCGATGTATTTAATATGTTACCCAATAAGATACGCTATAATATGCGTGCCAAAACCAATTATAATCATGGACCAGGTTATCGTGGTAATTTTGGTTTAGGAAGAAGTAAATTTGCAGCGATGATGGATTTGGAGATTCCCTTAGAAGGGCAAGTACAAAACTTTTCTATGCGCGATACGACTAGCCTTGACTTTAAGTCGAGTTTATCAGAAGATATTGTTGACGTAAAATCGGGAACAATTAAAGTGCATTTTCGCAACGATTTCCCTTTAAAAATTACGACTTCGGCTACGATTTACGATGCTGCTTGGAATGTGGTAGCGGTGCTTACCCCAAATGATGGGTTTGTGATTGAGGCGGGTGTCGTTGGAAATGGTGGAGTGGTGCTTGCCCCTACGCAAAGCCTTTATGCTAAAACTTTTTCTCAAAACGATATGCAAGACATCTTGAAAAGAGGGAAAAAGATTATCTTCAATTATCGCGCTGATACACAACCTAATAGCAAAGATGTAAAACTATATTCAAACTACCGTATTAGGTCGAAAATGGTTGCTAATTTTGAATATCACGTGCGTAGTTAATGATGCTTTGGTAATTGTTTTTTATTAGGTAGGGATTGGGCAATGTTCAATCCCTACCTAAATAAAAAACACTATTTTATGTATTTTCTCTCACCTCATTTCTCCAACTTTTTATGAAAAAAAATATTCTTCTTCTCTCCTTCCTTTCTTTTCACTTTCTTTTTGCCCAACATGGTTTGCAATCTGCTTTTCAATCGGATTGGGTAGCGGGCTATAGCTATCAACCGACCAACATTGTAAATGATAGCACCTTAAAAACAGCCAAAATTGGCATTGATGGCTTATATTTCTTTAATAATAATAGCATTAGCCCCAATATTATCCTAAAACAAGGAAATACTTTGGATAGTGCAACTAAATCAAAACTCATTGGGCAGCTAAAAGACCCCATTCTTGCACAACAAGGCACAAATTACAAGTTTCAAGCAGCTTTTCAAACCCCTAAGTTCCCTGTTTTGGTGAGCTTTGCTTATCGTAATAACGCTTTTGGCAGAATTAACAACCCCCAAACGATTGACCTTGCCTTAAATGGTAACTTGAAATTTCAAGGGGTAAAAGTATCTGACAAAGAGATAATGGGGGGAACTCAAACTTATTTAGAGGCTGCAATAGGTACAGGGTATAAATGGAAAAAGTTTTCTGTTGCTGGAAATGTTAAGTATCTTAATGGAAGAAATGCCCTGCAATTAGAAAATTTATCGTATGATTTCTACACAGCAAAAGAAGGAGATACGCTTGATGTAAGCACAAATTATGACCTTCATATGGCAAAAGGAAAAAGCAACACATTAGGTAATGGGTTTGCTTTTGATTTAGGAATGGCTTATGAGGTAGGAAAAGGAAGTGTGGGTCTAAGCCTTCTCAATTTAGGCTCAATTGGGTGGAGTGGGCTAAGATATGCAAATGAGGTAAAAGTAAATTATGTGGGTTTTGAGATTAAAGATTTTAAAAATCTCATGGAAAATGGGCTTTCTGATTTTAGTAACATTGGAAAAGATACCGTTTATAATACGATTATCCCTGACTCTACTACTGGCAAATTTACTACGCAAACGCCTGCCACTGCCAATTTATTTTTCTCTTATCCTATCAAAAATCAGCATACGATTTATGCTTCGGTTCATACAGGTTTATCAAAACAAGCTGCTAATTACCAAAAACCTTTGGTAAATGTGGGCTATCAACATCGTTTTTGTAAATTTGGTTGGGTAGGTATCAATGCCTACGCAGGTGGATTTGATAATTTTGGACTAGGTTGCCTACTTCGTGGCGATATTCAAATCAAAGAAAGTACGCTTGCTTTCATTGCAACTGCCGATAATCTTTTAGGATTTGTAGGCGGAAAAGGAATGAGTATGCAAGGCGGAATCCAAGTAGGGTTTTAAGTAATGGAGAATTGATAATGGAAAATTATTTTAAATTACTCATTATCAACCATTTAAACAAACACCATTTACTTCTTGCCTAGTCTTAGAAACTGTTTGAATAAATATTTCTGAAGATATGAGCGTGGACGCTCCTCCAAAAATCAAATTCCCAAGCGTCCACGCTTGGGAATTTGATTAACTCAAACAGTTTCTTAAACAATTTCATTGATTATCACAAAATAGGATAATTTACAAAAACATTATTCCTTATAATCGTTTTTTATTATGTTCCACGTAAAAAGGTCGAAACGCTTCGAAGTGTTTCGACCTTTTTACGTAGTCCTTTTTATTTATCTAACAATTACTTCACCCATGCTCCAATCGGGCTACTTGTATTGATTAAGCCTTTTAACTCGCTGTATGGGATGAAAAATTCAGGCATGCCTGCGGCATAAGGAGCAATTTCATATTGATTATAAAGAAATCGAATTCCTCCTCTTTCTAAGGAAAAATTATTGTTTACTTGAAACCCCTTTTCAAATTCGAAGCCCGCATCTGCAAGAGAGCCTGTAATTTTGTTTTGTTTACGGAGAAACTTTTCTGCAATCGCATTTAATTTAGGTCTAAAATTAGGGACAAAAATTTGAGATAAACCGATTGTATCTCCTGTTGCAGTATTAAAATTTTCATAAGCAACAAAACTGTTGGGGTGCGCTCCTCCTGCATACTCATAGCCGCTACTTTCTAAGGCTAATACGTTACCTTCATTAGTACGAATACTTACATTTTCCTCTGATTCTCTCATACCTGCACCACCATAATCTTCTTCACTTTGCATATCCTTACCAAATTCTTTCAGGTCAGCCTCACTGTCTTTGACTGATTTCTGCAAGATGTCTTCATAACTTTTGCCTTGATTTAAGGCTTTTAAAATCCTGGTATTAAGTGCTGCATTTTGAACGCTAATTGCAGAATAGCCAACGTTAATTTCTCCTTTAAACTTCCCTACTTTTACCTCTTTATGAACGTGATTTGCACTTACCTCTGCTTTTACCGAACCAGCTTCATACGTTTCTTTTAATTCAGCAGCAAAACTCTTTTTCGTTTTGTCATTTTTCCATTGTCCTTTAAAAGTTCCATCAGCACTCAATGTTCCTTCAAACTTACCATTCATATCTTCTACGGAATTACTTGATTCAGAAATGTTAAGTTTTCCATTTTTGAAACTCCCAAATAGCCCAATATTTTGCCCTTTAGAAGTGTAATAATAAGAGCCATGAACCGCAGTATCTGCCACGGCTATATCCATTACTACATTCAGATTACCATTAATTGTACCTACTAAATGCTTATAAAAGTTTTTAGGCAAAGTAGTAGGGGCAGCATTTGTTTCGCTACCAGAAGTTGCGCTTGCACTTGCGCTTGCGGCAGCAGCATCGGCTTCCGTTTTGTTAGCATTACCTTTGTTGCCACAAGCCATAGATAGCGTAGCAAGGAAAAGAAAAGAGAGAATAAATTTGTTTCTTTGCATGGGGATATAAAAATTAAAAATGATTTTGCCTACTAAGCAATACGAACAAAATAAGTCACCAATTTCAAAAACGCATTTACTTGACAATCAATACTTTATTTCTGATAACTGTTTACTGTTAATTGTTCACTGATACTAAACTTTCACGCGCGGGTCTAACACCGCATATAAAATATCCGTAAACACATTCACGACAACGAAAATAGTTCCGACCGTAATGCAGCAACCCAAAATAATGGGAAAATCGTGGTTGGTAAGTGCATCAATCGTAAGTTTTCCAATGCCTTTCCAATTAAAAATGTATTCAATAAAAAAAGCCCCCGCCAACAAAGAAGCAAGCCAACCTGTAACGGCAGTCAACACAGGACTAAGCGCATTGCGAAGCGTATGGCGAACAATCACAATAAAATGAGAAAGCCCTTTGGCATAAGCGGTACGAATATAATCCATTTGCATAATGTCGAGCATGGCACTTTTGGTAAGCTGAACAAATACCGCCAAAGGGCGAACCCCTAAGGCAAGCATCGGCAACCACAAGTTTTTCCATACATAAATGCGTTCTCCTGTAAAAGGGTGTACATCAAAAAGGTAGCCGCCTGCATCCAATCCTGTTACATTTCTAAAAACTACGGCAAATAGCCAAATAAAAATAATTCCCACAAAAAAAGAAGGCGCAGAAATACCCAAAACAGATACCCCTATAATCAATTTATCGTAAATCGTATTGTGATAAAGTGCCGCAATAATGCCCAAACTGATGCCAATGACCGCCGCAAAACCCAGTGCAAACAAAGTAAGGACAGCAGAGCCCGTAAGGTGCTGCCCAATTAATTCGCGTACTTTTACCTCGTTTTGATAAGAAATGCCCATGTCGGGCGCTTTTACGCCCCAAGTGCTGTCCTCTTTTTGCCCAATCGGAGACAGTTGGTGTAGGTAATGAAAATATTGGGTACTAATAGGCTTGTCTAACCCATACTTTATCCGAATTTTTTCTTTGGTCTTTTTATCTGCCTGCTCCCCCACCATATAATTTACAGGGTCTTCCAATAAATAAAAGACACCATATAATAAGGTGGTAATGCCCCAAATAATGAGCAGACTTTGAAATATTTTAGTAAGTAGCAAACGGAACATTTTTAAGAGGAAAAGAAAAGTAAAAATGGCTAAGTTTATTTTATTATAGAGAACAAAAGTAAGAAAAATTAGCATGGAATAGAAGGAAGAAAATCATTTTTCTGAAAAAATAGAATTTCGGGGGTTAAATCCATTTTTCCCTTTTCATTTTTCCTTAGATATTGCTACCTTTGCAGCCAAATTCACGACGCATTACAAACGTTATACGGCAATGGCAAAATTTGAATTAGTAATGCCCAAAATGGGCGAAAGTATCATTGAGGCTACCATCTTAAAATGGACAAAAAAAGTAGGTGATAGCATTGAGGCGGAAGAATCTGTGTTGGAGATTGCTACGGATAAGGTGGACTCAGAAGTGCCTTCTCCCGTAGAGGGCGTGTTGGTTGAGATTTTATATAAAGAGGGCGAGGTTGTTCCTGTGGGAAAAGCTATCGCCATCATCGAAACAGTAAAAGCAGAAGCCTCTGCTCAACCTGCAGCACAAGCACCTGATAATACGCAAGTTACAAAAGAAGAGAGTGCCACAACTCAAGTACCATACGTCCCTACCCCTGCGGTGATAAGTGCAGAACCTGTGCACGTTTCCAATGCAAATGCAAATCGTTTTTATTCTCCTTTGGTATTGAACATTGCGCGTGAGGAGAAAATTTCGATGGAGGAACTAGAAAAAATCGCAGGAACAGGAAGAGAAAGCCGTGTAACCAAAAAAGATATTTTAGAATATGTAGCCAATCGCAACGCTGCACCACAAGTAGTAGCCGCGCCAGTAGTGGCAGCTGTGGTAGAAACGCCCAAAGTGGCTGCTCCAAGCGTTAATGGCGCATCAAATAGCAATGGCATCGTCATTCCTGAAAAGAAATTTGCACATGGCAGCAATTATGAGATTGTGGAGATGGATAGAATGAGAAAAATGATTGCGGAGAACATGGTTTATTCTAAGCACGTTTCGCCTCACGTAACTTCATTCGTGGAAGCTGATGTAACAAACATTGTGCTTTGGCGCAATAAAGTGAAAGGTCAGTTTGAAAAACAATATGGCGAAAAATTGACATTCACCCCAATTTTTGTGTTGGCAATTGCAAAAGCCTTGCGTGAAATGCCAAGAGTGAATGTTTCGGTAGAAGGAGATAAAATTTACCTAAAAAAGGACATCAATGTTGGGGTGGCTGTGGCTACACCTGATGATAATTTGATTGTACCTGTGATTAAAAATACCGATAGATTGAACCTTGTAGGCATTACAGCAGCAGTAAATGATTTGGCAACCCGTGCAAGAAATCGCAAATTGAAGCCTGATGAATTGGAAAGCGGAACATATACCGTTTCTAATGTGGGAACTTTTGGCAATGTCATGGGTACACCTATCATCATGCAACCTCAAGCGGCAATTATGGCAACGGGTGCAATTCGTAAATTACCCGCAGTAGTGGAAACACCTACGGGAGATGTGATTGCCATTCGTCATAAAATGTTCTTATCTCATTCTTACGACCACCGAATTATTGATGGTGCTTTGGGCGGAAAATTTGTGCGCCGAGTAGCAGATATTTTGGAGGCTTGGGATTTGAATACAGAAATATAATGGTTTAGAGTTCGGAACTTTTAAAGAGTTCCGAACTCTAATTACTCCTCAAACAATCTAGTATAATCTTATGGCAAAAGAGTTAAAAATTACCAAAAGTAAAACAAAAGTAGAACTTACGAGAGAGCAAAAGAAATTTAATACTGCTCTCAAAAAAATTAGTAAGTTCAAGCAAGAAATAGAGCAGTTAAAAGAGGACAATCGTTGGTTATTAGCCATGGGTGACCATATTTTACAACCTGCGCTTCAATCAAATAATGAGGCACACCGCGACTTGGTACTCAAATTATATCATTCTCCCTTTAAAGCAAACCTGACCAAAAAGCAAAAGGAGAAATTTGGGCAAATTATTCTATCAGAATTGGAGGATTTGGTAGCACAAACGGAAGACCCTGAACTCATTGCCATTTATAATGAATACAATGAAATGACTTTTGAGGAAGAGATGGAGGAAGCTGAAGCGCAGCAGAAGCAGATGATGGAAATGATGATGAAGCAAATGTTTGGGGTAAAGGTGGATTTGGCAGACGTGAATTTAGATGACCCCGAAGAAATGGAAAAACTCCAAGAGGAGGTGAAAGAAAAAGCAGAAAAGGCGCACGAAGAACGAGAGGCAAAGCGAAAAAAAACGCCTAAACAGTTGGCACAGGAGGCAAAAGCGCAAGAAATGGAAGCGCAACTTGCCAAGACGAGCAAAAAATTATACCTGGAATTAGTGAAGCATTTTCACCCAGACCAAGAGCAAGATGAGGTTGAAAAAGAGCGTAAAACGGCAATTATGCAAGAAATTACCGTTGCCTATAAAAATGATGACTTTTTGAAATTGTTGGAGCTGCAAGTGGCTTTGTTGGAAGAAAAAGAGGACAAAGTGAGCAGCATGAATGATGCAACTTTAGTATATTATAACAAAATTTTAAAGGAGCAAGTGGACGAATTGGAAATGCAAGTCCGCCAACTACGACCTAATTTTAACGGGCATCCTTATGGTCAACATTACCGCACAGGAAATAGAACACTTACAGAAGCAATTTTAAAAAAGGAGGCGAAAGAGTTTGAGGAGGAAACAAGCAGTGTAATTTACTCAATTTCTTTACTTGAAACGGCACAAGAGTTCAAAAAATTTGTCAAAGATTTTAAATTTCATAATCATGATATGATAAATTTTGCAGACTTGTTTACCTTTATAGGAAGATAGCAAAAATGTTCTACGTAAAAAGTTCTGAACTCTTCGAAGAGTTCAGAACTTTTTAGACAAGCTCTTTTTACTTCACTACTCTTTCTCCCGCCACATATTTCTCGTAATTTGCTTGAAATTCTTGATAGACTTGCGTTATCCCCGTAGTCAAGTCAGTTTTATGACGAAACCCTAAATTATGTAAACGGCTTACATTCATTAATTTACGCGGAGTTCCGTTAGGTTTGCTCGTATCAAATTGCAATTCTCCTTCAAAACCCACTACCTTTTTCACCGTTTCTGCCAATTCTTTAATTGTTACATCTTCGCCCGTACCCACATTTACAAAAGGCTTTTCATTGTAATTGAGCATCAAAAACAAACAAGCCTCCGCCAAATCATCTACGTGCAAAAACTCCCGCATCGGTGAGCCATCTCCCCAAATTTCCACACTTTCTTTTCCCGCTAATTTTGCCTCATGAAACTTGCGAATAAGGGCAGGTAAAACGTGAGAATTATTCAAATGATAGTTGTCATTTTGCCCATATAAATTCGTAGGCATGGCAGAAATAAAATTGCAACCATATTGGTCATAATAGGCTTCACACAACTTAATTCCCGCAATTTTCGCAATCGCATAAGGTTCATTGGTTTGCTCCAAAATGCCTGTCAATAGATGCTCCTCTGACATAGGTTGTGGCGCAAATTTCGGATAAATGCACGAACTCCCTAAAAAGAGCATTTTTTTGACTTTATGCAGGTACGATTGATGAATGATGTTCAACTCTATCGCCAAATTATCGTGGATAAAATCGGCGCGATAAATGTTGTTTGCTTGGATTCCACCTACTTTTGCCGCAGCCAAAAACACATATTCAGGCTGTTCCGCAGCAAAAAAATCGGCAACAGCTTGCTGATTCCGCAAATCCAATTCGGCAGAGCTACGCAACACCAAATTATTGTAACCTCTTGCTTGTAAAGCCCTTACAATCGCAGAACCCACCATTCCTCTGTGACCTGCTACGAAAATTTTCGCATCTAATAACATAAAATTCAGTTAAAATAAAGTGCAAAGTTAAAAAGTTTCGCAATCTTTACATAATTCTAGCTGCGATTTTTGCCCTTTCAATAATAAAGTCAAGTATTTTTGGCGTTCTTGTGATTTATATACGGAAATAAAATCTTTGTCCATCATATTTCCTACTACTCCTTTGGAATTGAGGTCATTACAACAAACCGTAACATCTCCATTCGGTAATAATACCATTTGACGCATCGCCATCGTGCAGCCGATTTTATGCTTTTTCTCACGGCTGGCAATCCCGTCAATTTCTCCGCCCCAACTGTGAAAGCGCCTCAATTCATATCTATCAAACAAGCCCAAAACCTCTTGAAATTCGGGGTGCATCCATTCTGTTCCCAAAGGATTTTCGTCTGAAACGCAACAAATGCTATACATTTCGGTGGGATGTCCCTTGCCTTCGTTTAATCCATGAAATGTTTTCACATTTTCGTACATTTTTGACCATTTAGCATTCACGCGAAAATCTTCAAACACTTGGGGCGTGCCACCATCAATGCTAACGCCAATCGTATCAATCACGTCTAAGTCCAAAATCAACTTTGAAACGCGCTCGCGTAGCAACATTCCATTGGTGAGCAGCGAAATTTTCGGAAAACGTAGCCCCTTTTCTTTGGCTAAGTCCTTGTATTTCTTGATAATACCCAACATTTCGCCCAATTTAGGGTGAAGCAAAGTTTCGCCGCCATTATGCAGGTTAATGATTTCTATTTGTTGAAAACGTTTGTCTTCAATAAAATTGACAAAGAATTTTTCCAAGATTTCGCTGGTAATGCTGTGCTTGGGTTTTTCGTGGTCAAGAGCGCAAAACTTACAGCGTAAATTACATTGGCTCGAAAATTCAATATTTATTTCCTTGACACTGAAGCGTTTATCATGTCCCCACAATTTATAATAGTAAAAATAATCGAAGACATACACCAAGCCTTGCAAAAACTCAATCCCTTTCCAAATGAGCGGATTGTCGTAAAATAGTTTTTTAAAAAAGATGCGTAATTTAATATACATGGTTGTTGTTTATATAAAATAATCTGTTGTGAAAGAATAACCTTCAAAATTGGCAATAGTTCGAAGTTTAACAATAATTAAGAATGTTTCCAAATCCAAATAAGCGAAATGTAGCATAAATTTTAGGCGTCATATTGCATTTTGTTATTATAAAACACTGATTATCAAGCTACAACAGTTTATGAAATTGCTTACTCGCCTCATTAAACTCCTTAATAAACTGAAAAGTTGCCTTTAAACTTGTCGTTTGTAGATAAGGATTTTGACCTTCTTCTTCAAATTGGGCGAAACGAAGCATATATTTTGCAGGATTACTCAACTGTTTTCCCACCTCTTTGCTTATCAAATGTTTGTCGGCGCGGTCTGAATAAGTGGCAATATTCGGCAGCCTACCCATCATGTTTGCCCAGTCTATTGCGGGTGTTTTACCTGCCACAAATGCCATTTCTCGGTACCTTTTTGCCTTTTCCAAAGCGCGGTTAATCACAACTTTATAAGGAACTTTTTGTTGAACAGGATAATAAATCACACTTAAATAAGGGCGAATTTGGTCGCTATGATTTTCCGTTCCGCGATGCAACATTCTCAAATCTCGAATAGAAATGTCGCCCAAATCAAAGGTAATGTATTCATTAGGAACCCTTTGCTGATAAGCCTTGATTTCCGCTTCTGATAATTCCATTTCGTCCATGCTAAAAATTTGCTGCCCCGAATCGCTACTTCTGCGATGCGTTCCCGCCCAAATTTCCGTAGGTCCGTTTTCCATCGTTACCTTTACCAAAGGAATATTCACCGCAATCGCAAATTCGCCCCCATCTTGATGCACACTTTGAAAGGTAGAATTGGGAAAAGCAACGTCAGCGGCAATAAAAACAGGCGCGTAATTTTCATGCCCAATAATACCCGAAATAACTTGTAGCACAAAAGGATTGGCAAAAAACTCTCCAAAAAAAAGCTGAGATTGGGTAGGAATGTGCATATTCCAACGGTTAACATCGTGATTTGCAGATATATTTTCGCCATATTTTGCCCGAAAACGCGCCACTTTTTCGTTCAACAAGGTCATAAATTCTTGCTGCCAAAGGGTGATTAATTCAGGCGAATAGACTTGTTGCAAAACAATATATCCCATACTTTTGAAGGAATGTACTGCTTTTTGAAGATGGTCAGCCGTAAGTTGCTGTGCGTATTTTTCTTCAGAAGAAAGGAGAATTGTATTCATGTTTTTTTTTTGTTACTGTTAAATTGTAATAAAAGTGGAACTATTTTCCCTAAAACTTTGTTTAAGGTAGCAAAAAAGGTTTTTCACAAAAAATCGTAAGTGATTGTTTATAAGCAGTTTATTTATTAGAAGGGAAATGCTTGGAAATTTTTTGGAAAAGAATGAAACTTTTGATGTAACAAAAACGGTTAAAACTTTACTGATTCGAAAAGTTTTCATAGTTTTGCGCCGCAATTAGGTTTTCTTTCAAAACAATATATGACAGAGTTAGATGTTCGTACAAGAATTGTAATGACCACCACAAAAATGGTGAAAAAATATGGCATCAGGAATGTGTCTATGGATGACGTGGCAAAAGAGGTAGGCATTTCGAAGAGAACTTTGTACCAATTTTTTGCAGACAAAGCCGCATTACTGTTGGCTACTGTCGAAACGCATCAAAAAGAAGAAGAGACAACGATTAAAACCTTGATGAACACCTCTTCTAATGCATTGGAGGCTTATCTCAAGGTCATTCAATATGTTTCGGGTTTGCTCAAAGAAGTTTCGCCCTTGCTTTTATTTGAATTGAGAAAATATTACCCACAAATTTGGCAGGAAATGCGCAAAAGTGAAGATGCCATTCAAATTCCTGCGATTATGGAAAATTTAAACAGAGGCATAGAAGAAGGGATTTTCCGCAAAGACATTCATGTTGAAATTGTGGCGCGGCTACGCATGGGCATGATGGAGATTTCCGTCAATGAGGAACTGTATCCTGCCGAAAAATTTGACTTTAAAACCTTACAAATGGAGTTTTCGCTCTTTTTCTTGTATGGTTTGCTTACTGAAAAGGGGCATCTTTTGTTAAAAGATTTAACAAGTACTTGGTTTGTCGCTAAAAACTTATAAATTAATAGATTATCTACTTAATAAAATACGAAGTAATAACAGTTGAAACTGTAGCACACCTAGATAACATTATTCATTATTTATATTTTCATGAATCAAAAACACATTTCTTTTCTCCTTTCTTTCCTTTTTTTCTTCCCTTCTTTGCTTTCGGCACAAGATGGTGGAAGTAAGGGATTGAAAGATTGTATTCTTTATGCCTTAGAACACAATTATAATTTGAGAATGACGCGCTTTGACGAATATATCACCAAAAAAGAAGCGCAATATTTGGTAGGTTTGGGTTTACCACAAATTAGTGCTTCGGTAGATCTACAAGATAATATCAAGCGCCCGCAATTCATTTTTTCTTTTGTGCCAGGACAGCCAGCTCAAAAAGTTCCCGTAGGGCAACAATGGCAACACAATGCAAATGTGCAGTTTAGTCAGTTGATTTTTGATGCTACGTTTTTATTGGGTACACAAGCCGCAAAGGAATATGTAAATCTTTCGAAAATTAATACGCAAAGAACTGAAACAGAATTGATTGCCAATATTACAAGTGCTTATTATAATGCTTGTCGTGTAAAGGAAAGTCTTTCTTTGTTAGAGGCAAATGTGAAGCGTTTGGAAAAAAGATTTAAAGATACAGAGGCAATGTATCAAAATGGTTTGGTAGAAAAAACGGATTTGGAAAGGGTACAAATCATTTTGAACAACATTAAAACCGAGCAAAGAAAGTATGAGCGTTTGGTGGGATTGAGTGTAGATATGTTGAAGTTTCAGATGGGAATGGACATCGAAACAGCACTAAATGTAACGACAAATTTGGCAAATGTTGATGTAGAAAACGAAAAATTGGACGTTGCCTCTAAACTTGACTTCTCTAAACATTTTGAATATCGCTTGATTGAGCAGCAATCTTTGTTAGAAGATTATAACAGAAGGAGATATATTGCTCAATATTACCCAAGTTTGGTAGGTTTTGGCTATTACCAATGGAATATGCAAGCGAGCGATATAATTGATTTTTCGGAAACGGCTACTTTTGGGCAAAGTGCAATTGGTTTGAAGTTGAGAGTGCCTATTTTTGACGGATTAAGAACGAATGTCAAAGTTCAACAAAGCCGTGCTACCATAGATAGGATTCAAGTTTCCAAAGAAATGTTTGAATCAGGTGCCAAATTAAAATTAAATAATGCTGTTACGGAAGTTCAAAATAGCAAAGAAGCCTATCTTTCTCAAAAAGCAAATGTTGCTTTGGCAAAGTCGGTGTATGATAAAACGATGTTGAAATATAAAGAAGGCATCGGTTCTAGTTTGGATTTGAATGAAGCGGAAACTGCCATGAAAGAGGCTGAAAATAACCTCCTCAATGCCAAATTTGATTATTTACAAGCAAAACTTCAACTGATGCAAGCAAGAGGCGAGTTGAGAGAAACTTATCTTGAAAAGTGATAGAAAAAGTTAAACGGGGAGAAATAAGTATCAGTGGACAATTAACAGTAAACTTTATCAGAAGTAAAATTTTGACTATCAAGCAAATGTACTTTTGAAATTAGTAATTTATTTTGTTTCATTCTCATTTCGCTCTCCCCTATTCACTCTCCATTATCCATTATTAATTATCAATTATCATCATATATGCGTAAGATTGTTTTTATCTTATTAGGTTTATTAGCAACAGGTTGGGTAGGATATACCCTTTATTCTAATAAACAAAAAAGGAATGAAGCCGCAAGCAAAAAAGTTGTGCTAGAAAACGTTCCTGTTACAGTTACAAAGCTCAATACTCAATCTATTGCCTCTAGTTTTAGTTATATTGGGAATTTTATGCCCAATAAAGAGGTCGCAATTGGGGCAGAAACGCAAGGGAAAATTGTGCAAGTATTCGTGAAAGAAGGCGATTATGTAAAGCAAGGGCAAGTATTGGCAAAAGTTGATGATGAAACGCTTAGGCTAAAACTTGCAGCAGAAGAGGCTGCTTTGAAAAATGCGCAAGCTGGGCTTTCTACTGCGCAAAGTGCTTATAGTGCAGCACAATCGGGTTTGGTAACAGCGCAAACAGCTTTTAAAAATGCACAATCGGGTTTGGGTACGGCAAGAAATGGAAAACAAACGACTCAAAATAGCAAACAAATTGCGCAAAACTCCTTGAAAACTGCGCAAGCTGCAAAGGTAAATGCCTTAGCAATGTTGGAAAAAGCGAAAAAAGATGTTACGCGCTTCGAGAACTTGATGAAAGCAGAAGCTACTACAGATATGCAACTTCAAAATGCCAAAATGGGGGTGATTCAAGCGGAAAGTGCAGTAAACCAAGCTGATGCTGCAATCAATCAAGCGGAAGGTGCATTGAATCAAGTAGATGCTGGCTTCAATCAAACTGATGGCGCAATTACCCAAGCAGAATCTGGCGTAAATCAAGCGCAAGGGGCAATCAAGCAAGCGGAAATGGGCATCAAGTCGGCACAAATGCAAATCGAGCAAGCCAATTTTGGCATCAAAACGGCTGAGACGCAAATTGCTACGACTAAAAAAATGCTTTCGAATACCAACATTACCTCCCCTATTTCTGGCGTAATTACCATGAAAAACTTTGAGGTAGGTTCTATGGTAGGCGGAGGAATGCCGCTAGGTATGGTAACAGATATTAGTTTTTTAAAATTAACGGTGATGATTCCTGAAGCTGATGTGTTGAAATTTAGAGAAGGGCAAGAAGTAAAAGTGAGTGCAGATGTGTATCAAGACGTGGCTTATGCGGGAACAATTACTTTGATTAGTGATAAATCGGACAATGCACATGCCTATAAAACAGAAATCACGCTTCCAAATAGCACTAGCAATCCGCTAAAAGCAGGTATGTATGGTAAATTGTTGGGTAAAGAAGCGGGTATGGTAGCTGGGATTTTTATTCCTCGCAACAGTATTATGGGAAGTATTCAAGAGCCAAAAGTATATATATTGAGTGGTAATAAAGCCGTCTTAAAACCTGTAACAACGGGAACAACCAGTGGCGATTTAGTGGAAATTAAAACAGGCTTGCAGGCAGGCGAGCAGATTATTACAGCAGGTCAAATCAATTTGGAAGATGGGGTAACAGTGAAAGTGGTGAACACTGTAAGTCAATAACAGCAGGTTCTTCATTATCCATTTAAAATTTATATTTAACGCGTGTTATGACATTAACAGAATTAGCCATAAAACGACCTTCGCTCATTGTCGTACTCTTTTCGGTACTTGGATTAATGGGGTGGTTGAGTTATAATGCACTAAGTTACGAATTACTTCCTAGCTTTTCTGCACCTATCTTAAGTGTATCTACGGTTTATCCAGGGGCTTCGCCTGCGGAGATAGAAAATACTGTATCAAAAGTAGTAGAGGAGGCTACGGCTTCATTGGAAGGAATTAAACGAATTAGTGCGACTTCCTTTGAAAGTTTGTCCTTGATAATCATTGAATTAAATACGGGCGTTGATGTAAATCTCGCCCAGCAAGATTGTCAACGTAAGCTCAATCAAATTGCCCCCTTGCTTCCTAAAAACGCAAAGCCTCCCGTTATCGGCAAAATCTCAAGTAGTGATTTTCCCGTAATGCGGATGAGTGCTTCCTCTTCTCTTGAACCTACCACCTTTTATCAAATGATGAAAGATGAGATAAAACCTCAAATTGCCTCTATCAAAGGGGTGGCAGAGGTAACGCTTGTAGGTGGCGAGGAGAAAACGATTAAAGTAAACATCAACAGAAATGCGATGGAGTCGCGCCGAGTTTCGATATTGCAAGTGATGAACGCCGTAGGAAATGCCAACCTTGATTTCCCTACGGGTAAAGTAAAAACAGACGAGTCGCAAATTCGGGTGAGATTAGCAGGGAAATTTACGAGCCTTGACGATTTAAGAAATTTACAAGTTGCCCAATTTCCCGATGGTTCAAAAGTAAAGCTAGGCGAAATCGCTGAAATTGTAGAGGGAACAAAAGATGCAAGTACGATTAACCGAATTGATGGCAACCCTTCGATTGGGATTAACATTAAGAAACAAACTGATGCGAATGGGGTGGAAGTTTCTAAAGGAGTGCTTGAAAAATTGGTTCTATTGGAGCAACGCTATGCCAAAGACAATGTAAAATTAACCGTAGCAGCTGATGCTTCTGAATTTACGATTGAAGCAGCAGACGCAGTAAAGCACGATTTACTTTTGGCGGTAATGTTGGTTGCCTTAGTAATTCTGGTGTTTTTGCATAGTTTGAAAGATTCTTTTATCGTAATGGTTGCGATTCCAGCCTCTTTCATTGTTACTTTTATCGCCTTCTACCTGTTTGGTTTTACCTTAAACTTGATGACCTTATTGGGTTTAACGCTCGTAGTAGGTATCTTGGTAGATGACTCGATTGTGGTTTTGGAAAACATTCACCGCCACTTACATTTGGGGAAAGAGCCAAGAACTGCGGCATTAGACGGTAGAAATGAAATTGGCTTTACTGCCCTTTCTATCACGCTCGTTGACGTAGTAGTATTCTTGCCTCTTGCCTTATCTAATGCAGGGGTAATTAGCGACATCTTGCGCCAATTTTCATGGACCATCGTAATTTCTACCTTATTGAGTTTATTTGTTTCCTTTACGGTAACTCCTTTGCTTGCCTCTCGCATTTCAAAACTCCAAGAGTTGAGCAAAAAAACCGCCTGGGGGCGCATAAATTTATGGATTGAGGAACAAATTACAAACCTAGCAGAATGGTATGGCAGAAGATTGGTATGGGGCTTGAACAATAAGGCAGTTGTGTTGCTGGGATCGTTAGGCTTATTAATTTTCTCGTTTGCCTTAGCAGGTATGGGCTTGATTGGGAGCGAGTTTGTGAGTAAAGGGGATAGAGGGGAAGCCATTGTTTACATTGAATTGGACAAAACGGTTACTTTAGAGCAAACCAATAGAGCCTCTTTTAAAGCAGAACAAATCTTGCAAGGCGTTCCCGAAATAGCGCGTGTGATTGCTTCTGTTGGGGGAAGTAGTTCTAGCATGGATTTCACAGGCGGTAGCCAATATAAGTCTGAAATTACGGTAAAAATGGTTCCTTTGGATAAAAGAAAGGAATCTACCAACGAAATTATTGACAGGGCAAAAAAGGAGATTGCTCTTGCTTTGCCCACAGCAAAAGTAACTGCAGCAACCGTAGGTATCATGGGTGGGGCAGACCAAGCTCCGATTCAGATGATTATGTCGAATGAAAACCAAGATACGCTAATGGCAGTTTCTGATAGAATAAAAGACATGGTGAAGGCAATTCCTGGAACTTCAGACGTAGAATTATCGGTACAAGCAGGAATGCCTGAGGTAAAAATTGAACTTGATGAGGAAAAACTCGCTGCTTTTGGCTTAAATGTCGCCATTGTGGGGGGAACGCTTCAAACTTCTTTTGCAGGGAATACGGATTCTAAATATAGAAAAGGGACAACAGAATACGACATTAGCCTTGCTTTGGATAATTTTAACCGCAAAAATGTGGAAGATGTGAAAAATATTTCCTTCTTTAATCAGCAAGGGCAAAAAATTGCGCTTTCTCAATTTGCAAAAGTTACGGCTTCTTCGGGGCCTTCTGCTTTACAAAGAACAGACAGACGTTCTTCTATTACGTTGAAATCGCAATTATTAGGGCGAGATGCGGGTTCTGTTTCTGCGGAATTGGTGAAGAATCTAGGAAAAATGAAGCTAAGTGGGGTAGAATATTTCTTTATTGGAGACGTGGAGGAGCAAAAACGTTCTTTTGGTGCGATTGGGCAAGCCTTTCTTATCTCTATCATCCTTGTATATTTGATTATGGTGGCTTTGTATGATAGTTATATTTATCCTTTTGTGGTACTTTTTGCCATTCCTGTAGCCTTGATTGGTTCTTTGTTTATCATGGCACTGACGATGAGTAATTTTAGTATTTTTACTTTGTTGGGAATGATGGTAATGAATGGGCTGGTGTGTAAAAACTCTATTCTGATTGTCGATTTTGCCAATAAATTGAAGGAGGAGGGTTATTCTTCTTTTGATGCCTTAGTGGAATCAGGAAAAGAGCGTTTGCGCCCGATTTTGATGACTACTTTGGCGATGGTGTTGGGTATGTTGCCGGTAGCTTTGGCAAAGGGTGCAGGTGCTGACTGGAAAAATGGCTTGGCTTGGGCATTGATTGGGGGTCTTAGCTCTTCTATGTTGTTGACTTTGTTTGTTGTACCTGCGGTGTATTTGATTGTGGATAATGTCAAAGCGCGTTGGGCTGGGAAACAAGTGAAAACGATGTAATTTCACTAGGAAGGAATATACAAAAAGGAGGCTCGCTTTTGAAAAGTGAACCTCCTTTTTGCTATATTTTGTTATTTGATGAAACCACTCATTCATACATTTTTTCCAACTCTTCCCAAAATGCCAATACGCCCCTATTTTCTCCCATTTCCCGCCAATTTTCTACCTCATTAAATCGAAATGGAAAAATATAGCACAAAATTTCGCCTCTTTTGGCTTCCTTCGCCCACCAAGCCAATACAAAAATCTCTTGCATTGCCTCATCTGTCATCGCCAAACAACCTACACTCTCGCAACCACCATGAATATAAATATCGCCACCAGGTTTTTCCTTATCGCTGTGGTGTAAAAGGTCATATTCATTGGGATAATTGAGGCGCAAAGACAAATGATATTTGCTTTCTGGATTAAAAGCAACAATTTCATACAAACCTTCAGGCACTTGTTTATCCCCTTCCTTTTTTTTCGGACCAAGTTCCCCCGAAGCCGCACAAATAGGATAGGTTTTTAACAACTGATAGAGATTTTCTCCCTTTTTTGCCCACACCTCTAATATTTTCTCCTGCTTAAACGCACGAAAAAACACTTGCAACTCCGCTTCTTTCAAGTGAAATGTTGCCAACAAAGCGCGAAGCACTTCCCCTTTTTCTGCAAGGGCTTGTGTTAAACGAGAAGGAAGCATAGAGATAGTTTATTC
>JBJXHA010000119.1:0-11146 GCA_046160275.1 Bacteroidia bacterium
TTATTATCCTTTTTATCGTTTATTAAAAGAAGAATTATGGCTAATTCAAGCCCTTTCTGATTCTACTATCACTCGAATTAATTTGAATACGCGAGAAGTTACCGATATTCCAACCCCCAAGCCGCACTCAATCATACATTTTCGAGCAACGAACAAAGGGGCTATCGGCTCAAATAGTGAGAATATTGTGGCTTTTGATGAACAAATAGGTCAATTTAAAACCCTTTTTACTGTTCCTGATGGACTTCGTATTAAACTCCCTGTTTATGGAAAGAACAAAATGTACTTTGCGACAGGAACTGCGGCAAATGCTAGAGATTTATATGTAACAGATTTGAATAGCTTTGAGATTCAATTGGTTGCTAAAATATACCCTACCAATGGTAATCCTATTCCTGAACCTAAACCATTTCCGATAAAAGTAATAAACGATGTCGCTTATTTTGGAAGCCCCTGCAATGGAGTAGAATGGTGGCAAAGCGATGGTACAAAAGAAGGAACTTTTTGCCTAAAAGATATTTATGAAGGGGAATCTAGTGGTTGTTTTCCCCTTATGGAAATTGATTTCGTAAATAATTATCTTATTTTTACAGCAACAGACGCTTCCCATGGTACAGAATTATGGAAAATGCTCGTGCCTCAACCTGTTCCTGAAGGGCAAGGCTTTTTGCTATATCCTAACCCTGCTTCAGAAATGCTTTCCCTTAAATTTGCCGAGCAAATGAAGGAGCGAGAAGTAAGAATTTATAATACTTTGGGGCAAGAAATGGCTCGCTTTATGGCAGAAGAAAAAAATGTTTCTTTTCCAACAGATGCACTGAAGGAAGGGCTGTATTATGTAAGTGTAAACACACCTCAACTAATTGAAACGCAAAAAGTTATCATTATACATTAACAATAAGTAATGGATAATTAATAATTGAGAATGGAAAATGACATTAACTTATTTATTATCAATACTTTGAGTGAAATATTAACATAAACTAATTCTTGCCGAGTACTCAGTTTTCACTTGTTCCTAAAAACCTAAGTTTTGCTCGCACGTTTTCCCTTTTCAACTTGTAAATTGACCAAATCGAAGCGGATAACTTCATCTGTATGAACCAACAAAAGGTGATGCTCCGTAAATTCATTTTTTACAAAGGTAAGAGTAGATAAACCCTTGTCGGGAAGGGCAATTTTTTCAAAAGTAAGAGTATCAATCAAAAAACCACCACCTTCTGCGGGGATATACACAAATTTTCCCTCTTTTGAATCCATTTCATATTGCGATAAATTTTCATCAAGCCGATTCCATTCCCCGAAATATTCCTGATTTCGGAGTTCGCCTTGAATATACAAATCGGCAGTGTGCAACATTCTCCCATTATTAGGTTCGTCCCAACCCGTTAAAATGAGTTTTATGTCTGCAAATTGAGAAGTGAAAGTATCTTTCATAAGTAAATTACAGAAAAAATGCGTTTGTTTTTATCAAATCGGCGAGTAAAAGGTTGATGTTTTTGATAGCCAAACCAATTTCCCAGCGTGATTTATCTCTTGGTTCAACGTAATTAGAGATACTTCTAAGAGCTAAAAAGGGAATTTTTTCCATAAGCATTGCTTGAAAAAAAGCGGCAGATTCCATCGTTTCAAGTTGTTTATTCCACAAAGTTTGACATTTTTTAATAGCATTTTCCTCGCCATGTACGGTGTTCACGGTGATTGCGGTGGTTTTGGGAAGAGAAAGAGGGGATATGAGCGGATTAGCGAAGGTATTGTAATGCAAGGGTTTTTCAACACTTGGAAATCCCATCGCTTGCAAATCAAGGAAATTGCCATTGTCTTCTGCTCCCATTTCAGAAAAGCTATCTTCCCCAATTTCAACGACTTGCCCCAATTCAAAAGCCCTATCAAAACTACCTGCAATGCCAAAATTAATCGCAAAATCCACCTGATATTGCGCCAAATATTTCCCCAACTGATAAGCGGTATTTACCATACCAATCCCCGTATGCAGCAACACATATTCCCGTTCTTTTTCTCCAAGAACATGATAATTTCCCTCTTTTTGAAAAGGAAACACCTCGCGCAAAAGCTGGCTTTCGCCCAAAGTAGCAGCAACTAATAAGACTTTTTTCATCAACGAACTTGTTTTGAGAATCAATGCCACGAAAATACGCAATTATTTTTTGCTTTTGCGCTGTTTTAGGTTATCTTTGTACTAAACTTAGTTTATTTCGGATATGCAACATTATTCAACCTATATTCATACAGACAAAAATATTTTAGGAGGGAAACCTATTATCAAAGGTACTCGGCTTTCTGTGGAATTGCTTGTGAAACGTTTAGCCGATGGTTGGACTATTTCTCAATTATATGAGAGTTATCCTCGATTGAAAGAAGAGCATATACAAGCGATTTTTGCTTATTTATATGAATGTATGCAAGATAGTTTAGTTGTTACTCATAATTCGAATGCTGCGTAAGAAATGAAATTGTTATTGGCAGATGAAAACTTTCCACATCCAAGCACTTTATATTTGAAGGAGCAAGGATTTGATATTGTTTCTGTAATTGAAAATGAAGCAGGAATAGAAGATATTGAGGTAATAGAATGGGCTATAAGAGAAGATAGAATTATTTTAACCTTCGATAGTGACTTTGGAGAGTTAATTTTTAAACAAAAATATCGACCTCCTGCGGGCGTAATATTTTTTCGTTGGGAGCATTATCAGCCTGATGCGCCTGGTAAGTTTTTGCTAAATCTTTTGCTTGATGATTCGTTTCTATTCGGATTCACAATGACACTTATAGATGAACATACTATTCGTCAAAGAGTTTATTAAATAAACATTATATTACCTATTATTCGTCATGCAAAAATTAATCCTTTTTTTCACAATCTTCGGGCTTGGCGTTTTTTTTCTCCCCGCCCAAACCTTGTATCGTATTGGTAACCAAGCGAATATTGATCATTTTCTCAATAATGAATCAGGTGAAATGGCTGCTAGTGCCATAGAGCCTGGTTGGTGGAGTGCGCAATGGGAATTTATTCCTGTTTCTGATGCAAAGCCCGCCGATTTTTACATTGTCAATCATTGGACGGGCTGTGCGTTAACAGTTCAAGATAACTTGTTGGTATGCAATGAGATGAACAGTGAAGTTAAAAATCAGCATTGGAATTTGGTGTTACCCGATGCAAAAGGTTATTGCGGCTTGATGAATGTAGGCACTTCAAGGTTGTTAGCCGAAGTGGGTAACAAATTAAACCTGCTATCTGTGTCGAAAGGAAATGGTGGAAAGTGGATGGTGAAGAGTTTGGAAGGGAAAAATTTTCCAACGATGACAATTATTAAAGAAGTTACAACTACAAGCGTTGCACCAGACAAACCACCTGTACTTCCTCCTGTTGTTTCGAATGGAGAAACTGCTTTGACACAAGCACAAATCAACGATTTTCTCAACAGTCATAATGCAATAAGGGCTGAAGTTGGGGTAGCGGCTCTTACATGGAATGAAAATATTGCTGCTTATGCAACAAAATGGGCGGAAGAATTAGCAAAAAAGAAAGGTTGCAAACTAGACCATCGCCCAAATGGGAAATATGGGGAAAATCTCTATCAAGGAGGCGATGAACTTTTGGCAAAACCAAGTGAGGCGGTCTATTTTTTGGCGGAGGAGAAAAAACAATATAATAGGGACGTGATAAGTGATGCGAACATGGAGGCTTGGCATTATACGCAAATCATTTGGGCAAAAAGCACGGAAATAGGCTGTGGATTGGCTACTTGCCCTACAAAAAAACAGGTAGTAGTTGTTTGTAATTATAACCCGATGGGAAATATAACAGGGGATAATCCGTTGGATAAGTAAAATATAAAAAATTAGCGCAGGGCTTAAGTCCTGCGCTAATAATATAGCATTTACCTAAAAGAAAATTATCTATTTTCAATCCCTACATAATTTCTTTCTGTCGCGCCTGTATAAATTTGACGTGGACGACCGATTGGCTCTTTTGCGGTTTTTAATTCGCGCCATTGAGAAACCCAACCAGGTAGGCGACCAAATGCAAACATTACCGTAAACATTTCTACAGGAATACCAATTGCGCTGTAAATAATGCCAGAATAGAAATCTACATTTGGATATAATTTACGAGAAACGAAGTACTCATCAGCTAAGGCAATTTTTTCCAAAGATTGCGCCAAGCCCAACAACGGATTCTCGATGTTCAATTTCTCTAATACTACATCGCAATAGCGTTTAATTACACTTGCGCGAGGGTCGAAATTTTTATATACACGATGTCCAAAACCCATCAAACGGCGTGTTTTATTTTTTACTTCCACCATAAAAGCTTCTGGTGTAAGTCCTTCAGAATGAATCTCATTCAACATTTCTAATACCTCTTGGTTTGCACCTCCATGAAGTGGACCCCAAAGGGCATTGTTTCCACCTGCCACACTTGCAAACAAACTCGAATGAGAAGAACCAATGATACGAACCGTTGAAGTAGAGCAGTTTTGCTCATGGTCAGCGTGTAGAATCAACAAAGTATTCAAGGTTTCTGCCAAAGTTGAATTTACTTGCCCATTCATTAAATGGAAAAATTGGTTGCAATAATCCAAACTTGGGTCAGCATCAACAAGCGGTAAGTTGCTGATTTTGCGATAAATAGCTGCCACAATTGCAGGCATATGCCCAAGCAAACGATACACATTTTTCATTTGTACCTCTTCAGGCGCATTGTAATCTAAATCATCAGGATAAACACCATTTAATGTGTTAAAAATGATAGACAACATTCCCATCGGATGTAGGCTATTCGGTAAAGCATTTAATACCGTAACAACTTCCGCAGGTAAAGCATAATTTGCACTTACATTTGCCTCAAAATCAGCTAGTTGAGCTTTTGTTGGGAGTTCTCCATTCAATACCAAATAACACACTTCCATAAAAGACGCTTGCCCCGCTAGTTGGTCAATCGGATAACCTCTGTAACGCAAAATTCCCAAATCGCCATCTAAAAAAGTAATACCACTTTTGGTTGCGCCTGTATTTTTGTAACCAATGTCAAAAGTAACACAACCCGTTGTACTCAATAAAGAAGAAATATCAATTCCCTTTTCGTTTTCGGTGCCAACAATCACAGGCAAGTTAACCGTCTTGTCGCCTACTGTTAAATTAATCGAATCAGCCATAATTTATGATGATATAAAAATATAAATGAATGATAAGTTTTTGATTGTCAAAAACTTATGAAATTTAAGGTAATTGGGTTTCTTATTCCCAATACGCTACAATTACACAGTTTTAAACGAAAGAACTACAAATATTGTTTGCAAAAAACGTGAAAAAAATGAGTGAAAAAGCACTATTTAACGAATTTTCGCTACGGGCGTAAAATTAGTGTTTTTTATTTGGAAAAAACAAATAGCTTTCAAATATTTTTAGGGGGAAAAAAGGGGAAATACTTTTTACTTCATCTATTCTTCGTCTCATGTTACAAAGTTGTTTATAATTTCCCTTGCGTATTTCCCGAATAAAACGGTATTTTGTTCCCTATTAAGCGTGTGTGCCGTAATAGCTTGCTAGATTCTTCTGAACCGAAAACAGAATTACATATAACATATAACATATAACATGAAAAAGTAGATGAACATCACATTTCACCATATTTTATTGATGGTTGGAGCTTCGCAAGGCTTCTTGCTATCCCTTTTTTTAGGGTTGAAACAAAATAGGTGGCTCAATTTCCCTTTAATTGTTTTTTTGTTTCTCACTTCTGCTGATTTGTTATTTCAATATCTCTATGCAAACAAAGCGATTTTGCACTATCCACACCTTATTTATATATCAGAGCCTTTTAACGCTTTATGCGGAACGCTGATTTATCTTTACCTTAGAAATGTTTGTGATGGAAATTTCGTTAGAAAAAAATATGATATTTTACTTTTTCTCCCTTTTTTCGCCTATTTAGGCTATTATCTTGATTTTTACCTACAACCTGCGGCGGAAAAAATAGAAGATTTGCTTGCTTTTTATGAAACAAACCTTTCAGATGCAGAGAATTTGAAAGAATGGTGCTTTGAATTGGCGGCAACTTTACCTTTTTTATATGCGTCTTTGCTTTTATTGAAAAAGCAGCAGTTTCCAGCCAAAATAGGGAAGGGGATAAGGGACAATTATCGTACTGCCCAACTTCTACTTTGGGTGATGATTTTGCTTTATTTTTTCGAGGCAATTACCATTCTTTTGGCATTTAGGGGAAGTCCTATCGCCGAAACTAGCAATAGTATTGCTTATCTTTTGTCTGCTTCTACCATGTATCTTATTGGTTATGATGCACTTGTAAGGGAGACTGTTTTGCAACATACGCCTAATATTGCATTGACATCCTCAATTTCACCAATTGATGAAGAAGACCTAACAATCGCCGCAGAAGAAATGCAAACCGAGCAAACCGAAACGCCTAAATACAAGAAGAACGCACTCACACCTGAAAAAATACACGAAATTACCGCCAAAATTATCAAAGCGATGGAAGAGGATAAACTGTACCGAAATCCAAATTTTCGCATTTCAGATTTGGCGGTGGCAACGCAAGAAAATCCTAACAATCTTTCCCAAGTGATGAATGACGTTTTTAAGCAAAACTTCTTTGACCTCGTTAACACTTACCGAATTGAGGAGGCAAAACTGTTGCTCAAATCGCCTAATTATAAAAATTATACGATTTCAGCCATCGGTTTTGAGGTCGGATTTAATGCAAAATCTACTTTTTATGCGGCTTTTAAGAAAAATACTACCCTTACACCCGTTCAATATCAAAATGTGTAATTACTTGATAATCAAAATCTTAATTTTGTTCTAACTTCTTATCTTATAAGGTCGGACAACAAACACCCCCTTATTTTTGCCCAACCTTATAAACTTGGAATTTCTTGCCTAAGAATGTCCTATTTTTGCACGCGAAAGGGAAGAAAAATAGCGGCTGAAGCCGATGCTTCAGTTGCGTAATAATTCCTTAAGAAGCATAATTGATAATCATAAACTTAAAATAATTGTCAATTATTCACTATCCATTATTCACTATTCATTACTTATACCATGCAAAGGAGAAAATTCTTACAAGATGCCTTAACAGGTTTTCCATTTTTACTAATGACCCCCAGCCTATTAACAAGTGCTTGCGACAGAAACAATGTCGACCCACAAGATAAGACCATTATTGTGGTTGGGGCAGGAATTTCGGGTTTGGCTGCTGCCAAAAAATTAAAAGAAAAAGGCTTTAATGTCATTGTCTTAGAAGCACAAGACAAAGTAGGTGGGCGTTTGCGTACCAATCGTAGTTTAGGCGTTGCCTTTGACGAAGGAGCAAGCTGGATTCATGGGCATAACGGCAATCCGATTACTTCGTTGGCACAAGAAGCAGGCATGACAACTTTTACTACCCCCGAAGACATTGTTTCTTATGATGTAGGTGGCGTTTTACGAAGTGAAACCGTTTTTGATGCTGCAGAAGAGGAATTTTACGACATTTTGGGCACTGTGCAAAATAGTGGTAGTTTGAGTAAAAGTTTTCAAGAAGTTTTTACCTCTCTTTATCCCAATTATGCCAATGACCGCCTGTGGAAGTTTTTCCTTTCTACCTATATGACTTTCGATTTGGGCGATTTACACAAACTTTCTTCTTTGTATTATGATGAAGGGGAATTGTATGGCGGAGAGGAAAGAATTTCTACGAATGGCTATGACACCATTCCTAATTTCTTAGCTCAAGGCTTAAATGTCCAACTCAATCAGCGTGTTTCTAAGATTGATTATAGCGCGAGCAAGGCAAAAGTTACGCATAATGGCACAATTACCGAAGCCGACTATGTGATAGTTTCTGTTCCCTTAGGCGTATTGAAAGCAAATAAAATCGAATTTTCGCCTGCGCTTCCTTCGACAAAACAAACTGCCATTCAAAAAGTGGGAATGAACTGCGTGAATAAGTTTTTGTTAACTTGGGACACCGCTTTTTGGGACGATATTCAGTACATTGCTTATACGCCTGAAACGATGGATAAATTCAACTATTTTTTAAATGTCAAAAAATTTCACCCTAGCGTAAATGCCTTGATGACTTTTGCTTATTCGGATTATGGGCGACAAACCGAAACCATGAGCGATGCGCAGGTAATTGACGAAATTATGGCACATTTAAGAGATATTTATGGAAGTTCTATCCCCAATCCTACGAATTTATTAAGAACAAAATGGGCAAGCAACGAAAATGCTTTTGGTTCATATTCTTTCACTGCAATCGAAACCGAAATGCACCATTTTGACGATTTGGCAGAAGAGGTAAGTGATAAACTCTTTTTCGCAGGAGAGCATACCAGTATTGATTATTATTCCAATGCACATGGCGCGTATTTGAGTGGAATTAGGGAGGCAGATAAGATTATTAAATTATAAGTAATGGATAATTAATAATTGATAATGGAAAATGATATTAACTTGCTTATTATCAGTGCTTTAAGCAAAAAAAATAACATAAATTAATTATTTCCGAATACTTAAGGAAAATTAGGCATGAAAAGAATCGAATTTATAAAAAATACCTTAGCAGGGCTTTCTTTGTTGATTGCCTCTTCTGAATTGTGGGGGCAAGCTCCTGCTAATGGCAAAAAAGTAATTGTCGTAGGTGCGGGGATTTCGGGCTTGGCAGCTGCTAAAAAGCTCAAAGCCAAAGGTTTTGATGTTACTCTTTTGGAAGCACAGGCAAAAGTTGGCGGCAGGTTGCGTACCAATCGTACTTTGGGGCTTGCTTTTGACGAGGGTGCAAGTTGGATTCATGGCATTACAGGCAATCCAATTACCAAACTTGCGCAAGACGCGGGTATGACCACTTTTGTTACCGATGACGAAAGCCGCAAATCTTTTGACATTGGAGGCGTGGTAAGAAGTGCAACGGTTTATGATACAGCCGAAGAAGAACTAGACACCATTTTGGGAACGTTAAAAACCAAAGGAAATGCGAGTAAAAGTTTTGAAAGCGTTTTTACCACACTTTATCCCACAAAAGCCAAAGACCGTCTGTGGAAATTTTTGCTTTCTACTTATATCACCTTTGATTGTGGCGATTTGGATAAACTCTCTTCTTTATTATATGATGAGGGGGAAGAATTTGACGGTGATGAGGTGATTTCAACCAACGGATATGACACGATTGCCACTTATTTGGCGCAGGGCTTGAATGTGCAGCTTAATCGTAGAGTAACAAAAATTGATTATTCGGGGGCAAAAGCGAAAGTTACGCATAATGGTACAATCAGCGAAGCCGATTATGTGCTGGTAACGGTTCCGTTAGGCGTGTTAAAAAACAATAAAATCGCTTTTACGCCTGCCTTGCCTGCGCCAAAACAAACTGCCATTCAAAAAGTGGGAATGAACTGCGTAAACAAATTCTTACTCACTTGGGACACCGCATTTTGGGACAATGTGCAGTATATTTCTTACACCTCCGAAACCAAAGACAAGTTTAATTATTTTGTAAATGTCAAAAAGTTTCACCCCAACGTAAACGCACTCATGACTTTTGCTTACGCCGACTATGCCCGTAAAAC
This sequence comes from Bacteroidia bacterium, assembly GCA_046160275.1. Taxonomy (GTDB): domain Bacteria; phylum Bacteroidota; class Bacteroidia; order J057; family J057; genus JBJXHA01. The sequence goes on from JBJXHA010000119.1 coordinate 9,594, forward strand.
AGAAACGATGACTGACGCACAAGTGATAAGCGAGATTATGACACATTTGAAGGATATGTACGGCTCAAAAACGCCAAATCCTAAAAATATGTTGAGAACGAAGTGGGCAAGCAACGAAAATTCCTTTGGCGCATATTCTTATACAGCCGTAGGCACGCAAATGCGCCACTTTGATGACTTAGCAGAGGAAGTAAATGATAAATTATTTTTTGGCGGAGAACACACCAACGCCGATTATTTTTCTACCGTTCATGGCGCGTATTTGAGTGGGATTCGAGAAGCGGATAAGATAATTGCGTTGGAGAATTGAGAAGGGAGAATTGAAAATTGATAGAAAAACGCCCAGATACGAATCAAGGGTTATTCTCTATTAACTTTTTGGTAGTCCTCCAAATATAATGCTTTGTTTGGCATTTCGGCTTCGCTCAATGACCAAACAAAGCAGATTTTAAAAATTGTCAGCATTACATTTTTGTCATTACCAACTTTTTAAATTGCTTAAGTACTCGGCAAGAATTAGTACACTGTAAAGAAAAATTTCTACTGTTTTTGCGGGCTGGTCATGCTATAAGCATCTTATCAAACCCAGCTTGAACACAATGAGTGATAAGATGTTTACAGCATGACAACTAGGGCAAAATGGAACAAAACTTAATTTACAGTGTAATTAGTTTATATTAATATTGTTGCTTAAAATATTGATAATAAAAAAGTTAAAATAATTATTCATTATCAACTACTTATGGAAGATAAAATTCAAACCTACCGACAGCCCTTAGTAACAGCGACAGGCATTATTTTGGGCTTTATTCTGAACTTTGCCTCCTCTTTTGTCAAAAGCGAAAGCGTAGTAGGCGAAAGGCTTGCTTATCTCATTGGCATTTGTATTTTAATGGGTATTATCTGCTTAATTATCGTGTTAGGGCGGATATTAACCCTAAATTATCCGCGAGAAAAAGCCATTGCCTATTACCAAAACACACTTTATCTTTTCCTTTTTGGATTGAGCATTGCCTTTTTTGGGGTAATATTGGATATGTTTGCCAATTTTATGAGTGAATAGGAGCAGTTTTAAGTACTTTATCAAAGGCATTAAGGTTTTTAAGTCGTTATAAGTATCTGATAATCAATAATTTTAATCATTCTCCATTATTAATTATCAATTACTTAAAACATCTTTCTCCGATTTTCGTTCAAATAAATAATATTCTTCATTCCCCCGTAATCAATATGAATCGTATCATCTATTTGTTAATCTTTGCCTGTTTTTGGAATGTTCAAGCGACTTTTGCGCAACTTTCTGGTTTGTTGTGGACAACTGTGGTCGAAATGGACAACCAAATTTACCCTTCTTATGTTTGGGCAAATGCGAATCGGGCATATCTTTCTAATGGCAAAACGCTACAAAATGGACCCAGTTATTTTGGCGATAGCGAAGGGCAACTTGGGATTCACATTGCCGTAAACACGTATCAACAGGCGAAGATTCGTGTGGTGATTGAAGCTCCTGATATTATGGAAACGAGCGAGTTTAGCACGACTTTGTTTAACAA
>JBJXHA010000120.1:0-4142 GCA_046160275.1 Bacteroidia bacterium
TCTTTTATTCTAGGAAAAGAGCGATAGCTTAATAAAAGAAGAAAGACAACTCCAAAAAATGAAAACCCAAAAAATAAAAGATTTTTACCTTCTAGCGTAAAATGGTGAAATACCGTTGCTATCAAAAAAAAATATACATATAAAATCTGCTTTTGCAGTGCTGATCTCTTCAGTGCCAACGGACTCAATTCTTTTTGATAATTAAAGTCTTAAATACAAATTACATAACCTGATAGTTCAATTGATTCAGGTGGGTTTTGTGGAGCCCCTCAGGAGCCTCAAGCACCTTTAACAGTATCCAAATCCTTTCTAACAGCTATTATATTCTGATATGAAAATAATTCATTCAATAATGAATGATCGTATTGTAATGGCAAAAAATCATTGGGCAACAATCTGTAAAGGTTAAAACCGTGAAGCAAACTAAAAAAGTCCTTCAAAAAGACACGACTAACGACATTCATCTCATTAAATTCAAAGTGAATCAAGCTAATTTTATTATTTTTCAGGCTAGCTTGCGCTCCCAACAAAACATTGTATTCATTTCCCTCTGTGTCAATCTTTAACAAACCGATATTGTCAATTTTATTAGTCTCAACAAACTCATCAATTGTTCGCACCTCAACCTGATAGCTTGTAGCATTACTTTTGTGCACTTTTTCAATTACATCCTTAAACAAAGAGGCATGTTCTGAACCATCCTCAGCAGCATAGTCAAATATGGGGAAGGTTCCGCTTTCTCTTGAAAAGGCAATATTAAATTTTTTGACTTGAGTTGTGCTTATGGCATCAACAAGATATTTAAAAGTTGTTGGATGGGGTTCAAAACAATGTATGTCTTTTGTGTACCCGAGCTCCATAAATAATTTAGTGTAATTACCTTTATTGGCACCGACATCAAATAAACCGGAAACCTTGAAATCATAGATCGCTTTCTTCATAAAAAAGGACTCACCATTTCTTTTGGGATCTTCGTGGGAATACAGCAGCCCCAAGCCCTTTAGTCCGATTTTTACCAAATAGGTATTGAACCTTCTGAATCTTTTTCTTGCCAGGATTTTTGTATAGCTATTTGCGAGAAAATGTTTCATTGCGTTTTTTTGAATTTAGAAGCTGAATAAACTTAGGTACTTTTAAACAATTTCTACCTGTTCCTAAAAGGTTATTTTTTTTCCTTATTGAAATCACCCCTTGAAAAGAATTTTTCTATAAGGCAATAAAGTAAAATAAAAAAATAACGACTCCCCATCTCCCGTATTTTAAGTTTTGATTCTCCGGATTTCCGGTTGGTCCATGAATTCGGAAGCACTGCGTACGAATACCCTCTCACAATCGCCTTGAGCGGAAGTTCAAGCGTTAAATTAAAGTGGGGAGAAAGAAAAGGTTTTATGCCTTGAATTGTCTCTCGCCTATATAATTTGAATGCATTGGTTGTGTCATTGTACCGAATTCCAAAAGCAAGCTGAACAATACCATTGGCTATTCGATTAATAATCAATTTCAATTTAGGATAATCGTATGTCTTTCCTCCCTTACTGAAACGAGTACCAAAAACACAATCGTAGCCTTCGTTTAATTTATGATAAAATTCTATGAGGTCTCCCGGTGAATCAGACATATCGGCCATCATAATGGCTACGCAATCTCCGGTAAACCGCTCCAACCCGAAGCGCACTGCAAAACCAAATCCATTAGGGCCTGAATTGTTAACATAAGTAAGAGTAGATATTTCTGTCAATAGTGATTTAAGAATGGATTCTGTGTTATCATTGGAATTGTCATTCACCACCAGAATCTCATGCGGAATATTTCCTTTTTGCAAGCTTGCATGCAATTCGGTAATTGTTGATTTAACAGAACCCTCTTCGTTGTGGGCAGGAATAATTACGCTTAGCTTCATTTATATCTCACAAAGTTCTCCAAATATAACTCTACTCAACGATGACCTTATTTGGACTTGGAAGATAGTAGTAAAATCTGTCCCAAGTTTCCAAAACAATACCAGCTTCATACTCTCCTTTAAGCAATTGAGAGGTTTTTATGGAAAAATTAAAACCCGAATCAGTATAAATAGTCTGATCCTCAGGATCTAGCATTTTCATCATTTCTGTAAGATCATCACGATAATCGATGGCAGTTGAAAAGTAATAAGTTGCGAAGGAAGAAGTAAGGATTAAGAAATTCCTTTTTGTAGTCTTACCTTTTTTCAAAGCCCATCCACCCCTCACAGCATATGTATCATTGTTGCTTGTAGATTGAATCAAGAAATTATATTTCACTGTTGTATCCATAAGTGAAAAATTTTCCCAAGGAACGTTTATCAATTGACGAGCAGGGATTGCTAATCTCAAGTATTTATCTGTTAGGTCAGGAAGAACATAGACATCTTTACTTTTCGATTCCTTAAGTGTTAGTGCAGATAAAGCAGGATTCCCATCAAGTATTTTTGTATAATCATTATGTGAATAAACTGCCCAACTTGATTGGATTAATCGTTCGGTATGGGCCTTGAATATCATAATGTTTTTCTCGTTCGCGGTCGTATTGTAATAAACTCCCAAGGGTATGAAGACTATCGCCTTGAGCAAGCCCATACCGGGCCATATGTCCATAAGAGTTAAATATGATACAGAAATACAACAAACCGATACGATTTTATAACGGGAGACTGTCGATAGTTCATTTGGCGAATACTGCGTGACTCTGGATACAGCCATTGCTGCGCAAGTGATCAACAGAAAAAGCAAAAAACCGTAAAGGACGGGAGACCTTAGATAATATTTTGAAAAAGTCAAATACAAGAAAAAAACTGTTACCAACACTCCAAAAGCGATAGATAGAGGATACCCCGGGCCAATCGGCTCCCAAGCTTTAGAATAATTAATGAACCCACCAATAGCCACAAGAAAATTGGTCATGATCTGCAACGGTTTTTCAGAAAGGAGATTTAATAGCTTTGTATTTTGATGGGAGTACTGATAGAAATAGAATGAAAGTAAACACAGAAAGGTCAACATCCATACCCCTAGTGCTTTGTATTTTTTTTGATTAATTAAAATAAACGCTCCCGGAAGTATACAAAACATCCCATTACCTGAAGTGAACACGGCTAGAAAAGATGCAAAGCACGCAAGAGCTAAATCTCGTTTTGAATCCCGGCTTAGAAAGTAAAGGGAAGTGAAGGAAAAAAAAATTACGTAAAAACTTTGAATAGAGGCCGTTGGGAACCCTGAATTTTCCCAATGTTGCAACTGAAACAAGAGCAAGCCAACGGGGCAAAACAGCAAAATTTTTCCTACTCGATTGGGAAAAGAGTAGAACAAAATTAATCCAATCCAAAGTAAGCCAAGATTTCCAAAAATCACCAATGAATAGAAATCGACTTTTCCCCGTAGATAAAAATCTACTAACACGGCCAGACGCGGAAACATAACACGGTGATCGACATGTTGCCTGAATAAAAGGGCGATCTTATTCCAAAAAGAATCTTCAGTAACAAAGCTATTCAAGAACTGCAATGCTACTCCATAGTCATCCGAACAGGGAACATTTACATTGTATTTATAGATTTGTCCGTAGTAATTCGCAACAGCAACAATTATTATGGCAAAAGGAACATAAACAGAAATGATCTTGTTTTCAAGAATGCCATCCGTATAATGAAGAAAAGTGCCTTTAATCCGTTGAAAATTGATCACGGCTCCTATTTAAAAGATTCACGTATCGCAATTCCGTCATGAATCTGAACCAGCGTGCTTTTAAGATCGTACTTCCAATGCCATTGTGGAAAGTGATCCTTGAATTTTTTTACATCACTAATCCACCAAATATGATCTCCTATTCTGTTTTGGTCTGAGTAACTGTAGTTCATTTTCTTTCCCGTAATTTCTTCACAAACTGCAATCGCTTCCAGCATAGAGCAATTGGCAAAGCGTCCTCCCCCCGCATTATAAACTTCGCCCGGTTTAGGGCTTTGATAAAAATGCCAAAACATATTCACCAAATCATAACTATGAATATTATCGCGCACCTGTTTCCCCTTATATCCAAAAATGGTATAGTGTCCACCGGTGATGGCGCATTTCATTAAGTACGAAAGAAATCCGTGTAATTGTGCTCCGGACTGGTTCGGGCCCGTCAAG